>WLNM01000042.1 GCA_009699825.1 Actinomycetota bacterium | reverse complement strand
ACCGACGTTATATGTGGGATAGGCAACCTTAGGGAAAAGCACTTTTTTTGATTGCATGATTGTTGGCAACCACGCAACAAACTCTTTAGAACCAATTAATGGAAGAACATCAAACTCACCGGTTGCACCGAGTCGATTGATAGCCCACTTCTTAATTGCTTCTCGTAACTGTGGAGTACCTGTCGTAAGAGGATAGCTCGGAGAATTTGAATGCTCGATTAAAGATTGTTGAATAATTTCAGGAGTTGGATCAACAGGTGTGCCTTGCGACAAATCAATAATTCCTGCTTGGTGTTTACGCGCTAAATCTCCAAAGGGTGCCAACGCATCCCACGGAAAATCAGGAAGTTTCAGTGCACGCGCCTTTACTCGCTCTTTGCTGGAGCAGAAATCACGTCGGCGTGATCTTTATTTGTTGGGCCGACTTTTGCTGCGCCTCCAGGTGAACCGAGTTCGACGAAGAACTCGCTATTAACCTTTTGGAAGTCTTTCCATGGCCCCGGAACATCATCTTCATAATAAATTGCTTCAACTGGACAGACCGGTTCGCACGCACCGCAATCCACACACTCATCTGGCTGGATGTACAACATGCGATTGCCTTCATAAATGCAGTCCACTGGACACTCTTCGATGCAGGACTTGTCCTTGACATCGATACATGGTTGGGCAATCACATAGGTCACGAGCACAGCCTCCCTAAATCTCTTACATGTGGCCTTATAGCCATTTCTATAGCGCGATTGTAATGTCAAGCCCCTGTAACTCGCGACTTTGGCGTGGGCGATTATCGTTACACCTATGAAGGCTCAAATATGAAGGCTCCGATTGGCACACGAGTCAGTATTCGTTTTCATGATCCCGAAGGTGGCTTTCGCGACCTTGTTGGGTATTTGGAGTCCGAGAACTCACTTCGTAATCGTCATGGTGAACTCATCGAATTTGATGTAGAAAAAATAGCTGTCTATAAAGTTATTGAAGAAAAAATTCATTTAGCTGGCCATGGTGCTCCACTGTCATTGCGTATTCAAGAACTCGAACAAGCATTAACAACTACGTGGCCACCTGCTAAACAAGAATATTTTGGAAAGTGGTTATTACGAACTTCTGGAAAATTTACGATGAGGGCAAACTCCGTATTGCCAAGTGGGAAGGCTCCTTATGGAGAGCCTCTCAAGGAAATTGATGAATCGATCTTATTCGTTATCGCGCATTATAAAAAAGAGGGACTTACCCCAACTTTTTCAATTCCACTTCCAACGTATCAAGATCTTGATTCAAAACTCTCTGACCAGGGCTGGATTGAAAAAGTTCGTGCTCATGTCATGGTTGCCGATATTCAGTACGCAGAACCAATCTCTTCGCAATTCAAAATTACTACGTCGGATCAATTTGATGACACATGGTTGGCACTCCAAGGTGATCACGGTGTTGCTGATTTAATGCGCGGATATCCAGCGATTTATGCATCAATATTTGACGACAACAAGTTGATTGCAGTTGGCCGAACGGCGCACTCACAAGGGTGGAGCGCGCTCTCTCGCGTATTTGTTGATCCTGTGTATCGAGGTCAAGGTATAGGCAAATTAATTGTCACCACACTTCTCAATGCTTCGACTAAAGAGGGTGTAAAAAAATCCGTTCTACAAGTTGATTCAAAAAATGAAACGGCCATTAATTTGTATGCTTCCTTGGGCTTTAGTTTTCACCATGAATACGTTTTTCGCTCATACCAAAAATCTTTGTCCGTCATTGCAGAAGAGTGCTGCTGATGGCACTATCCATTTATGACACCATCTCTCGAAAGCCGAAGGAGATTTCTTCGCGCAATGGAGTGGTCAGCATGTATTGCTGCGGCCCAACGGTCTATCGAGATGCACACGTAGGAAATTTACGAACTTTTTTATTAAGTGACTTGATAGCACGCACAATTTCATTAAGTGGATTGAGCGTTGAAATGATTCAAAACGTTACAGATGTTGGGCATATGTCAGATGATTTTCAAGAAGACAAGATGCTTGAGCAATCTAAAAAAGAGAAAATAGATCCATTCGATATCGCCCGCAAGTATGAAGAACGCTTTCATCACGATCTCAAAAATTTAAATATCAATCCTGCCCAAAAATATCCCCGAGCGAGCGAATCAATTGAGCTGATGCAGGAGATGATTACTGCTCTGATTAAAAAGAACGCTGCATACGTTGGTGAAGATAAAAGTGTTTATTTTGATGCACAATCATTTAAGAGTTATGGGCAAATAAGTGGCAATCGTTTAGATGCACTTAAACCCGGCCACAAGTATGAATACGTGGAAGATGGAGCTAAAAAATTCCACGCAGATTGGGCGCTGTGGAAAGCTGCTGGCAATAGAAAAGAGATGATCTGGGATTCTCCGTGGGGGCCAGGGTTTCCCGGTTGGCACATCGAATGTTCTGCAATGTCGCTTAAATTTTTGGATGGGCATGTCAATGTTCATGTCGGTGGAATAGATTTACGCTTTCCTCATCACGAGAATGAGCGCGCGCAATCAAATTCAATTACAGATACTGAAAGTGTTGATCTGTGGGTTCATGGCGAACACCTTTTATTTGAAGGTAGAAAGATGTCAAAAAGTGCCGGCAATGTCGTCCTGCTCAATGATGTAATTGCTAAAGGTTTTGATCCACTCGCGTTACGTCTGTGTTTTCTCGAAAACCGTTATAGATCACAGATGGATCTCTCATGGCAATCAATTTCATCTGCCCATGAAACTATCAAGCGTTGGCGTAACAAAATAGCTGCGTGGGGAACAACGCATGCAATCAGCGCAGACTCAACAATCCTTTCTTTTCTCGAAAATGACTTGGATACTCCAAGAGTTGTTACATACTTGCGTGCGCTAGAAAAAGATACGTCAGTCATTGACGAAGAAAAAATCAACGCATTTATTTACGCCGATCAAGTACTGGGGCTGGACCTAACTCGTACGCCAGTTGTTCGCGAATTACCAGCAAATTTAAAAGATCTTCTTGAAAAACGTGAGTCTGCTAGGGCTGCAAAGAATTGGGCACTCAGTGATGAGTTACGTGCAACTCTTGAAAGTGCAGGATTAGAGATTTCTGATTCTGCTTCGGGACAAAGTTGGAGTTGGCGTTAGTTAGGCGGGCAACACCGTAGCAATTAATAAAGAAATAAGACCTACAAAAACAAGTGCACTACCCTGTGCATTTCCTTGAACTAATAATTCATTTCCAACACCAAATGTCGAAGCACGCCAAAGAATTAATCCCCAAGCAATAAAGGCAATCAACTTAAACTTTCTTGCCCCAAAGTGTCGACCTATCGCCCAAATTGTTGCAGTCGATCCCAAGAGAGCTAGAACCAATCCGACAGGTGGATAAAAGATATGCAGTAAGACAGCTGCAATTCCAGTTAAAATTCCAAGTGCTGCTGAATAAATTAATTTCATTGCACTGTTATTCCAGCAAAGAGATCGCTTTCACGACCTAGTGCATCAAAAGGTTGGGATTTTTCGCCATGAACGATTGAGTAATACTCGTGACCCCATACTTGCTGGCCAAGGTTATTGGACAGTGCAAAGAATGGACCATCTAATTCGATTTGCGTTGCATGGGCTGCCATTGCTTTCATCTTTAAATCAACGTACTTAGTCCCATCAATCATCGCTGTTACCAGTGAATCATCTTTAGCAAATGGTAAATCATCTACATTGTCTGCACCGAAGAAATCTGATCCAATTTCTTTCATCTTCGCAATACCTTCTGCTAAAACAGATTTAGGCATAGCATTCCAATAAATCTTTGATATCTTCCATTCTGATAATTCACTAGCTCTCATTGCAACACGATGAGCTTGAATATGATCAGGGTGGCCATATCCCCCAATTTCATCGTACGTAATCAATACATGAGGCTTAATTTCCTCTATAACTTTAACGAGGTATGCAGCTGCCGTATCTAGATCTGCTTGCCAAAATACATCGGGGCGATTATTTGGTTCGGTTCCCATCATTCCGCTATCGCGAAACTTAACTGATTCAGTACCTAGAAAACGAAAATCCTTAATTCCAAGGGCATCCATGGCATCTTTGAGTTCAATTTCACGGTGTCCACCAAGTGCATCTGTATGGGTGCTAGCAAGATGAATTAAGTCAGAGACTAAAACTTCTCCTTCTTCTCCGCGCGTGCACGTTACAAGTGTTACTTGCGCCCCGAGATCGGCGTACATAGCCATCGTCGCACCGTTATTGATGGTTTCATCGTCTGGATGCGCATGAACTAAAAGTAAGCGGTAACCCTTATAACTTTCGCGCAATTAGTACACCGGTAAAGAATGATCGATTTGTTTCGCCCACGCCACAACGCCACCACTTACATGGGTTGCATCTGCAAATCCCGCACTCTTAAGAATGGCTAAACACTCTGCAGAGCGAACTCCTGATTTGCAGTGCAAAATAATCGGTTTATCTTGTGGCAATCCAGCAAGAGCACTGCCATCTAGAAAACCTTGTTTTGGAATTAAGACCGCCCCTGGAATCTTTACAATTTCAAACTCACTAGGTTCGCGGACATCAATAAGTAAGAAGTTCTCTTTATTATCAATTTTTGATTTAAGTTCTGTGACCGAAATTGTTGAATCTTTTACCGCAACTTCTGCAGCATCTGATAGCACTCCACAGAAAGCTTCATAATCTGGCAATAATTCGGTCTGAGTAGGTTTATCTCCGCACAACGGACACTTCGGATCTTTGCGAACCTTAATTTTGCGGTATGACATTTCAAGTGCGTCATAAATCATTAATTGGCCAATTAATGGCTCGCCAATTCCAGCAATTAATTTAATAGCTTCTGTTGTTTGAATCGATCCGATTGAGGCACAAAGAACTCCAAGTACCCCGCCTTCGGCACAACTTGGAACCATGCCTGGCGGTGGTGGTTCTGGGTATAGACAACGGTAGCAAGGCCCATATTCGGCCCAGAAAACACTCGCTTGACCATCAAAGCGATAAATAGAACCCCAAACATATGGCTTCTTCAAAAGTACGCAGGCATCATTTACTAAATAACGAGTAGCAAAATTATCTGTTCCATCAACTATTAAATCGTATTGAGAAAATATCTCCATTACGTTGTCAGTATCTAGACGTAATTCATGAACAATAACTTTTACATTAGGATTAATTTCAGCAATTTTTTCTTTTGCAGAAATCGCTTTGCTCTTTCCGATATCACTTTGTCCATGAATAATTTGGCGTTGTAAATTTGATTCATCGACTGTATCGAATTCGACAATACCGAGTGTGCCAACTCCTGCAGCCGCCAAATACATAAGAGCCGGCGAGCCAAGTCCTCCAGCACCAACACAGAGAACTTTGGCGTTCATTAATCGTTGCTGACCGGCCATTGCAACATCAGGAATAATTAGATGACGGCTATATCGACGCACTTCATCAACTGTGAGCGCGGGGCCTTTTTCAACTAATGGTGGGATATTCATAACCGTCCTGAGTGTGAGTGAGTATGTACTTATTCTGCCGTACTCACCAGAGCACTGCCAATTTGAAGGCATTTGCCTCTACGATAAGCCGTGATGAGTACTTCAGCCAATCTACGCGATAACAAAGCGCGCTTGCCACGTGATGAACGTCGTGCAATTTTGCTATCTGCTGCCCTCGAAGTTTTCACTGCCGCCGGATATCACTCAGCCGCAATGGATGAAATTGCAGATCGCGCCGGAGTTAGCAAGCCAGTTTTGTATCAGCATTTTCCATCAAAATTAGAGTTGTATTTAGCAGTATTAGATTTACATATTGATTCACTTGTTTATGAAATACAAAAAGCAATTTCATCAACTCCTGATAACGCAAGCCGGGTTCGTGCAACTGTTGATGCTTACTTTGGATTTATTGAAAGTGAAGGAGAAGCATTTCGTTTGTTGTTTGAAAGCGACATGAGCGTCGAGCCAGCAGTTGCCGAAAGACTCAACCGCATGACGTATGACTGTGCAGCTGCTGTTAGTGCAATCATTTCACTCGATACTGGCTTACCAAAGGAAGTTGCCATGCTGCTTGGCGTTGGAATGATCGGTTGCGCACAAGTTACGGCACGCCATTGGCTTGAACGAGACAGTAAATTAACCCGCCAACAAGCCGTTGATTTAGTAGAAAATCTAATGTGGCGTGGAATTTCGGGCTTTCCCAGCAAATAATTTGGCAAACTTGCAGGGTGATTAATCGATAGTATTAGCAACTATGACTACAAAGAAAAGCGATAGTGCTAAAAAGGTTCAAGTTCGAATCTCAGTAACTAATGTAAATTCAGATCTAAATTTTGAGAGCGAACTTGGAGCAGCCGACATACAAAGCGCGGTCAATTCAGCACTCAAATCTGGTGATGCCCTGGCTCTTGAAGATATTCGAGGACGCGTAGTAATCGTTCCCGCAGACAAAATTGGTTTCGTAGAAATTGGCGAACAAACCGATCGTCGTGTCGGTTTCGGCGCCCAATAAGTGTCACTTACTTTCGAAGAACTTCCACTTCGCCAGGAAACAAAGGCTGCTCTTAAAGAGCACGGTTTTGATTCTCCATTTCCCATCCAAGAAATGGTTTTACCCATTGCCCTAGCTGATGGAGATGTAATCGGACAGGCAAAGACAGGTACTGGAAAGACGTTGGCATTTGGAATTCCTCTGATTGAACGAGTGATTGCTCCAAATGATGCAGAATGGAAAGCACTGGAACACAAAGGTGCGCCACAAGTTTTAGTTGTTGTGCCAACGCGCGAATTATGTATACAAGTCGCAAAAGATATTGATGAGCTGGCTAACAATCGTGGCATTAGAACGTTAGCGGTATACGGGGGTCGCGCATTTGAACCACAAATTGAAGCCCTTAATGCAGGAATCGAAATTGTTGTCGGAACACCTGGCCGACTCTTAGATCTCTACCGTCAAGGTCAACTCAAACTCAAAGAAGTATCCCGACTCGTTCTAGATGAAGCAGATGAGATGCTCGACCTAGGTTTTTTGCCAGATGTTGAAAAGATTTTTACTAATACACCAAAACGTTCTCAAACAATGCTTTTCTCAGCGACAATGCCGGGAGACATTCTTAGCCTTGCACGTCGATTTATGAATCAACCAATTCATATTCGCACTCAAGATAATGAAGATGAAGGCGCGGTTGTTTCAAAAATTGAACAACATGTGTATCGCGCACATGCCATGGATAAAATCGAAATGCTGGCAAGAATTTTGCAAGCACAAGGTCGCGGCCCAACCATTGTCTTTTGCCGGACTAAGAGAACGTGTCAAAAAACCGCAGATGATTTATTGGAGCGCGGATTTAGATCAGCAACAATTCACGGTGATCTTGCGCAAAATGCTCGTGAAAAAGCACTCAATGATTTCAAAGCTGGTAAAACTGATGTGCTCGTTGCAACAGATGTCGCTGCTCGTGGAATTGATATAGATGGCATCACCCACGTAATTAATTACCAATGCCCCGAGGATGAAAAAACTTATGTGCATAGAATCGGACGTACTGCTCGAGCTGGTGCACATGGAATCGCCGTCACATTCGTGGATTGGGATGAAATGGCTCGCTGGAAAATGATTGATACTGCGCTCAAACTTGGATTACCAGAACCTGAAGAAACGTACTCATCTTCAGAGCATCTCTATGAAGTGATGAAAATTCCTGCCGGCTCAACTGGTCGCATGGTTAAAGCAAAGCCTGCTGTTAAAGTCCAAGAAGCGCCAAAAGTTGAACGAACCACAGAAAAGCGCGCGCGCACTCGAACCAAGAAATTTAAAAATGATTAAGGTGCTCAAGAAGACTGTATGCAGCTTCCCGGTACGCTGAGGCAAAATCTGAGTTCTTATCTGTAGAAAGCATGCTTCGTTTCTGACTAACAGCAAGATCAATCCCAGTCGTCAACGGAATATGAGCATCGACGATGATTTCATTTTCGAAAAGTTTTGCATGCTCTGTATCAAAGGGGCCAACCGGAAGTATAAATTTCTTACAATCTGAGCCAATTTTTAATGTACTTACGGCTCCACGAATACCGTGGATTGAAGCATTAGTTGGTACCAGGATTGTTTGCGCAGCCATCAAAGCAATCGCCAATCTCGAATCAATCTGAGATGGAGTATCAATTATCACTAGATCATATTTTCTTGGAAGCAGTTCTAAAGCGCTCTTTAGTGATTTCACATCGTTTTGCACCGATAGTCGAGAATCAGTTCCGATGAAATCAAATCTCTCATCTGTGGTGATGTCATTGCTTTGCGAAAGCCCTGAACCACTAAGAATTTCAACTATGGTTTCTCTAGATTTTTCAAAACCTAAGGTGAAAGTTAGATCCGCTCTGGGATCTAAATCTATTAGCAAAACCTTTTTCCCATACTCAACACTGGCCACTGCTAGTGCATGCGCAGTGGTTGTTTTGAATGTTCCACCAGCGATATTTGTAATCGCAATCACCGATGTCATGATGCGATCCCCCACCTGATTCGTGCCTCTTTTAGCAGCGGTGGTTGAAAGATATTTTCAGGAATTAGTTTTAAAGTTGAACGTGTTGCAACCAATGCTGCGTT
>WLNM01000041.1 GCA_009699825.1 Actinomycetota bacterium | reverse complement strand
CCCTACCACTTGGGTGTAATGCCTTTCACTGCACTTCTATTTATCGTCGGTTGCTCGATGGGAATTGGAAAAGCCGCAGTCTTCAAACACATCCCTGAATATTTCCCTAACGATGTTGGCGCGGTCGGTGGGCTAGTTGGCACTCTTGGCGCTTTGGGCGGCTTTCTATTGCCACCTCTCTTTGTCTATGTACGTGAGTGGACTGGCCTTCCTCAATCGACCTTCATTGTTCTTTTTATTCTTACCTTTGCTGCAACTTTATGGATGCATATTGCAATTTTAAAAATGCTCAACCATGCAAGCCCTCAATTAAAAAAACATATCGATCACCGTGATCCACAATTGAATGGAGTTTAAGATGAATACAAAAACCCAAAAATCATCTGGGTGGCTCGAGTCCTGGGATCCAAATATTGATGGTAACTGGGAATCTAAAATTGCATGGAAGACACTTTGGGTTACTACTTATGCATTAACACTTGGTTTCATGAGTTGGTTTTTGGTATCAGCCCTAGCCCCAAAACTAAACAACTTAGGCTTTGATCTTTCTAAAAAGGAGCTCTACTGGTTAGCAGCAATGCCAGGACTTGCAGGAGGTGGGCTCCGTTTAATCTGGATGTTCCTTCCACCAATTCTAGGAACTCGTAAGTTAGTTACCTATTCAACAGCTCTTCTAATCTTTCCACTCCTCGGTTGGTCATTTGCAGTGCGCTCACCTTCGACACCTTATGTCGCACTACTTATTCTCGCTTTTCTCTCTGGAATCGGTGGCGGAGTTTTTTCTGGATTCATGCCGAGTACTTCATATTTTTTTCCTAAATCAAAACAAGGATTGGCACTTGGCATTCAGGCAGGTGTTGGAAACTTCGGCGTAAGCATCATCCAGTTTTTTACTCCAATCATTGTCGGATCTGCCATGTTCGGCGCAACTCTTGGAGCACCACAACGATTCGTAGACGAAGCAAAGGGAATTGATAAATCAGTCTGGTACCAAAATGCCGGTCTTGTTTGGGTTCCTTTCGTAATTCTTTCAGTGTTAATTTCTTGGAAGTTTTTGAAATCCGTACCTGTCACTTCACGGGGAATTAAAGATCAATTGGACATCTTTAACAATAAAAATACGTGGTTGATGACAGTGCTTTACTTTATGACTTTTGGAACTTTTGCCGGTTTCTCTGCGCAGTTTGGTTTACTTATTAAGAATCTATTTGGTGAATTCGCTAACGCACCAGATCCAGTTAAGTATGCCTTCTTTGGTCCACTTGTTGGTTCTGCAGCACGTGTGATTAGCGGGCCTATTGCAGATCGATTAGGTGGTGGAATTCTTACTTTTGTATCGGGATTAGGTATCGCAGTGTCAGCTTTCTTCACTTCTACTCAACTCTCTCCATTAACCAGTGATGACTTTATGGGCTTTTTCTGGGGAATGATGGCTATCTTTTTCTTCGCAGGAGTTGGCAATGCAAGTACCTTTAAGCAGATGCCAATGATCTTTGAACCGCGCCAAGCTGGTGGTGTACTGGGGTGGACTGGAGCAATTGCCGCTTTTGGTCCTTTCATATTTGGTGTTTTGCTATCAGTGATGGCACCTGCCGGTTTCTTTCAAGGTGTTGCCTTATTTGCTGTAGTAGGAACGGCTATCGCATGGTGGTTCTACGCACGTAAAGATGCGACAGCAAGAAGTTAAAAGGAATACTCGTTATTCCGGGTGATAGCAGGCAGACTCTCATCATGGATGTCACCCGGCTTAGCGCACTATCTGATGCTGTGATGGATGTAGCCAAAGGCGAAGATTTAAAAACATCATTGAATCGCCTAATTCAAAATGCTGTTCTTATTACAGACTGCACCTACGGTGCACTTGGCTCCATCACTGCTGATGGAACGCTTGAGGATTTCACTTTCGTAGGTATGAGTGATGAAACAGCTGATGAAATAGATACTTTCCCTGAAGGCAAGGGACTTCTTGGGCATTTACTCGCAGTTCCGCAACCACTACGTGTTTCAGTCATTGGTGAACATCCATCATCCGTTGGTTTTCCAAAGGGACATCCCATGATGTCAGGTTTCTTAGGAGTACCGATTCGCATTCGTGATGAACTGTTCGGAAGTATTTATCTCACACAAAAACGAAATGGTAAGAGTTTTACCGAAGAAGATGAGAACCTCGTAGTTGTCTTGGCATCGGCGGCTGGTGTTGCTATTGATAGTTATCGTGGCCATATTGCTCAAAATCAAGTGGTTGTCCTTGCAGAACGTGAACGTATTGCTAGGGACTTGCACGATTTAGTTATTCAACGGCTATTTGCATCAGGAATATCACTGCATTCGATTGTGTCAGATCCTTTGCTCTCGGAAGACGTGCAGGGAAAAATTCAAAGTGTTCTAGATAATCTTGATTCAACAGTCCAGCAGATTAGAACAACTATATTTGCGCTTCTGGATCAACATCCCATAGCCGATATTCGGACCTTGATTATGAGTGAAATAGCTTCACTGAGTGCAACAGCAGGATTCCAAATCTCATACTCTTTTCTAGGTCCAATCGATACCGTCATTGGAGAAGATTTAACTAAGCAGGTGATTCCTGTTATTCGCGAGTTAATAACAAACGCGATTCGACATGCTCAAGCAAATGCTATTGATCTTGTAGTTTTAGCGAATCAAACTTACTGTGAAATCCGAGTTGTGGATGATGGAAAAGGATATATTCCTGGAGAACGCAAAAGTGGATTGCTCAATTTAGAACGACGCGCTTTGGCTAGAGGTGGCGAGTTTGAAATTCTTGGAAACAGGGTTTCTGGTACTCGAACAATGTGGAGAGTTAGCCTCTAACTATTTCCCACACTCAGACGTACTGCCATTGCCGCAACCTGTGTTCGACGTTCCAAACCTAATTTCCTAAGAAGTGAAGAGACATAGTTTTTCACTGTCTTTTCCGCCAAAAACATATTTTTAGCAATTTCTCGGTTAGTCATTCCCGTGCCAATAAACTCTAAAACTCGTTGCTCTTGATCGGTTAACTCATATATTTCACTGGCAGGGTTCCTATTTTCGCGCAAGCGGTTAGTAACCGAAGAGACTAATTGTGTATCAAGAAAATTTACCCCTTGTGCCACCTTACGAATAGAGTCTAGAAGTTCAAGATTCTTTATATCTTTAATCAAATATCCAACTGCGCCACCCAGAACTGCGCCGAGCAGTGCTTCATCGTTTTGAAAAGAAGTTAGCATTAAAACTTTTAGTGTGGGCTTAACACTCATTAATTCTCGGCAAAGCTCAATGCCATTGCCATCTGGGAGGCGCACATCTAGAACCGCAACATCAGCATCGGATGCAGGGAAATTGACCACAGCTTCGTTGAAATTTGCAGCACTTCCTACAACTACGAGATCTTCTTCCGCATTGATTAGATCAACCAAACCCTTACGTACTAATTCATGATCATCAACAACATAAACTCTGGTGTTCACGCAATTCCCACATTAACTTCTAATGAACTCAATGTGCCATTTTTCTGGACCTTCATTGAGAAAAGTTATGGAGTAAACACCAGGGTGTTTTTTTTCAATTTGAGCTAAAAGTGGAATCGGCTTATGGGGTGCAATTAGAACCATTCCTTCCCCGGCCTTGAGTGATTCAAGTGCTCCAAGGATTGCGGGGTGACGTATTTGATGTGGGATTAGAGTCGCATCGAGTTCAGGGTAGATACCTGAACTAGCTTCACCACAACGGCAGGAATGAGAATTTTCATTTTCTGGTGCTTGAGTAATTGAAATTATCTCCATACCGTAATTCTATTGGACGCAAAAATGCATCAACTGTTTTTGATCGAAATAAGTGAGAGCGACCCCTCACTCAAGATCTAATGGGCGCATTATTCAAATTATGACTATATCCGAAAACTCGAACAAGGTTTATGTAATCGAAATAGCCAATTCGATCCGCCTAAATTAGGCCTATTGAGTAGAATTATTCACTACATAAAGATAAAAAATAAAGGGGTTTGTGTGTCCGAAAGTACTAAAGAAATACGTGTTGGCTTGTTGGCATACGGTGCAATCGGGGATGAACACAATCGTGCAATCGGTGCAACGCAGGGTATGCGACTTACCGCGGTATCAGATACAAATCCAGAACGAGTGGCAGCGGCAAAAGCATTGGTGCCAGATGTAACTACTTTTAGCGATTCAACTCAGATGTTGGATTCCGGATTAATCGATCTCGTTATTGTTTCGACTCCCCCAAATAGTCATTACTCGTGGGCAAAAGAGTCTCTCAATCGCGGAATCCACGTGATCCTAGAAAAACCAATGGCGCTTTCGGTAGAACATTGCGACGAATTAATGGCACTTGCGGCATCAAAGAATCTTTTACTTGTTGTGTACCAAAATCGTCGCTTTGATACTGATTTTGTAACGATGAAAAAATTAATTGATGATGGAGTAATCGGTGAAGTATTTTCATACGAAAGCTTTGTCGGAGGATATTCAAGACCGTGCGACTATTGGCACTCAGATGTCGAAGTCTCTGGTGGTGCAATCTTTGATTGGGGTAGCCACTTCATAGATCAAATCTTTGCGATAATTCCCGGCAAGGTAAATGCGGTTACAGGAATAAATCAGAAAAGACTATGGAACCATGTAACAAACGCCGACCATTCAGACGTTTCGATTACCTTTTCAAATGGCACACGTGCAACATTTACTAATTCAGATCTAGCTGCTGCTCGCAAACCAAAATTTTATGTATTGGGCACAACAGGTGCAATTACCGGCAATTGGGATCCTGCTGCTGGATCAGCACCTGCTGATTTGCCAGCGATTCTTACTGTGCATCGCACCGATGGCACTAATGAAGTAATCACAAACTTCCCCGTAACGCCTTATTCCTTTCACCAAAGTGTCGCTGATTTTATAAATAACAAAACCCCAATGATGGTTACCACTGAACAATCTCGCGATGTTGTTGCGATTATGCAAGCAGCAGAAGAGTCAGCTCGAGCTAATGGGCGTTCTGTTGCGCCTTCACTTATACGGTGAAAAGTATTCGCTGGGGCCTGATCGGCGCGGGTTGGATTGCAACCAAAGCTATCGCGCCAGCTATGCACGCAGCCAGTGACACAATCGTTCAAGCTGTTGCAAGTAGAGATGTAAATCGTGCGCAAGCACTGAATCCCGTAACTGTTCACGAGAGTTATGAAGCGCTGATTAATGACCCATCGGTAGATGCCATGTATATAAGTCTTCCCAATCACTTGCACTGTCAGTGGACGGTGGCAGCCCTAAATGCAGGCAAGCATGTTCTGTGCGAAAAGCCATTTGCTATGAATGTGGGCGAAGTCGAAATGATGATTACGGCAGCCCGAAAGAACGATCGCTTATTGGTTGAAGCGGTGTGGTCACGATGGCATCCACGAATGATTCGAATGATTGATTATGTAAAAGCTGGACACATTGGTGAAATAACTTCTATTGATACATCATTTACTTTTCCAGGTTCAATTGATGGAAATTATCGCGCAGTGCCAGCCATGGGTGGCGGTGCACTCTTTGATGTTGGTGTTTACCCACTTCACGCTATTGCTGCACTCGTTGGAGATGATGCACAAGTAGAAATTGAAAAGTGTGATGCGAATCTTGGACCAACAGGAATTGATCTAACGACCAAGTGGCAGATGTGCATCAATGGCTCGATTACCGCAAACGGTTTAGCATCATTTGAAAGGCCGGAGAGTCAGAGTTTGATCGTGCACGGTGAAAAAGGAAGTGTCGAGTTAGTAGGGAAAGAAGCATTTACTTCGTGGCATTCGCCGAGCACATTGCAATTAGGCGGGCACACTGAAAACTTTGATGCGGTGGATCCATACATGCTGATGATTGAAAACTTTGGAAAAAGAATTCGCGGAGAAGAAAGCTGGGTACTTCCACTAGAAACTTCCCTATCGGTTGCCACAATTCTCGAGCAACTTCAAGGTTCTCGCTAAGTAGTCGGAGACCTGACCGCTTTGCCCATGGTTATTGTTATTTTGCTGTGGCAGACTCGCGCTCATGAAAAATAAAAAAGAGCGCAAGGCATCAAATGCTCTGATTCGAAATCGTAGAACTCTGACGACCCGAAGGATTGTGTTCTTAGTTATCGCCGCCGCCGCACCACTGGCCGCGATGATTGGCAATGTTCCCTTAGCCCTTGTATACGGAAATGGTGCAGGACTGCCAGTTGCATATTTAGTTGCAGCGATTGTTCTGATTTGTTTTTCTATTGGTTATGCGACCATGAGTCGAAGAGTTGTTAATACAGGTGCTTTTTATACATATATATCCCGGGCTTTAGGTAAAGAAGTTGGAGTGGGCGCTGCGTATTTGGCACTAACTTCTTATACTGCGATGTCTTGCGGACTAGCTGGTGCCTTCGGTTATTTCATGCACGAACTAATTGCAGCTGCAGCAATGGTTGATGTGCCTTGGTATTTGCTCTCAGCAATTGGCGTAGCAATCGTTGCATTCTGGGGTTATCGCTCAGTTGATCTTTCTGCCAAGATCTTAGGTTTTCTCATGATCGCAGAGTTTGCAGTTTTGATTGTCTTTGAAGTTTTGGTTTTTGCAAAGAATGGCTTTGCCTCTTTCCCACTAGAGAGCTTTACTTATAAGCAAGCAACTTCTGGTCCTTTCGGAATTGCAGCCTTAATTGCATTTACTAGCTTCATTGGTTTTGAATCCGCTGCCTTATATGGCGAAGAAACTAAAAATCCGGAAAAGAGTATTCCGCGTGCAACCTATATTGCAGTTGTTCTAGTTGGAATTTTCTACGTGCTCACATCTTGGATGATCATTGGAGCCACAGGTGTAAACAATCTTGCAGAACGTGCAGGCGCCGATGGTGGAGTCTTTGTTCTTAATCTTTTGCAAGAATATGGTGGCGAAGTTTTATTTGATATCGGTGCTGTTCTCTTATGCACCAGTGTTTTAGCTGGGTACTCAGCACTACACAATGCGGCTAGTCGTTATCTCTTTGCTTTAGGTCGCGAAAATATTGCACCAAGAGTATTCGGTGAGTATCACAAGGATTATTTCAGCCCCCACCTTGCCAGTCTTGCTATTTCAGCAGTCTCCTCGGTCGCAACAGTTGTATTTGCAATCAGTGGCGCTGATCCTTACAAAGTATTTGCGGCCTCCCTTATTGCTGTGGGAACCCTTGGAATTGTTGCGCTGCAATCCTTTGCTTCTCTATCTGTTGTGGTCTTCTTTTGGAAACGAAAAGATAGACAGCTGTGGCAGGGAACTATTGCACCGCTTATTGGCTTTGTTGGGTTGGCTATTGCTTTCGCACTTGCAGCAATTCATTACAACACATTGACTGGAAGTAATAACCGTTGGATTAACTTGGTTCCGTTGCTACTCATTGTGATCGTTATTGGTGGAATTCTTAACGGATTTAGAATCAAGAGAAACAAACCTGTTGTATATGCAAAATTGGCGGCAACTCAACTTCGTTCTCGCAAAATTACTGCCGCAGATCATCCACCAGTGGACTATACAGAGAAGTACTGCTTGGTTGGTGCAGGTCCTGCCGGTTTGGTAATGGCTCGTGGATTAGTAAAAGAAGGCGTGCCATTTGATTGGTTTGAAAAACATAATGACGTAAGCGGAATCTGGGATATGGAAAATACCGGAACTCCGATGTATGAATCCGCACATTTCATATCTTCCAAATACACAAGTGGTTTTTATGGATTCCCAATGCCACAATCTTTTCCAGATTATCCAAGCTGGCATCAGATTCGTGATTACATTAAGGATTTTGCGAACAAATTTAACTTAAAGAATCGTGTAACCCTCGGGGTATCTGTTCTTGATGCCCAGCCACTGGCTGATAACAAGTGGAGAGTAAAACTGTCCAATGGCGAAGAGAAAACTTACGATGGATTAATCAATGCAACTGGTGTCACGTGGCATCCAAATCGTCCGCAAATAAAGGGTGAAGAAAAATTCAAGGGCAAGATATTGCACTCTGTGGAATACCGTTCACCTGAAGAATTTAAGGGCCAAAGTGTATTAATTGTTGGCGCTGGAAACTCTGGAGTCGATATTGCATCTGATGCAGCACGTTTTGCTAAGGCTGCCTACTTCTCTGTACGTCGCGGATATCGTTTCATTCCAAAGTATTTGTTTGGTTTACCAACTGATGCACTCGTGTCAGGAAAAATTACACCGCCAAAAGGAATATCGATAACGGGTGATGTAACGAAACTTGTAGACACAATTGTCGGAGACCTGACCCGTTATGGATTGCCGAAGCCCGATCATGATTTATTGGCAAGTCACCCAATCATGAATACCCAAGTGCTATATCACCTGGGGCACGGTGATCTCATTGCAAAGCCAGATGTTCAGGAGATTACCGAAAGTGGCGCAATCTTTAAAGATGGAACTTCCGTGGAACTAGACCAAATTATTTTGGCAACGGGATACCAATATTCAGTTCCTTACTTAGACCAAGTAAATGATGAGTGGAAAGATGGAAGACCGCAGCTGTACTTGCGTATTTTCTCTCGAAATTATGAAAATCTTTACTTTATTGGGTACGCAGAATTCGCTGATGCTGCATACCGACGCTTTGATGACATGGCGCAAATGGTTTTGTT
>WLNM01000040.1 GCA_009699825.1 Actinomycetota bacterium | reverse complement strand
TTCGAAGGCAGAGCCGGGGGATTTACAGTCCCCTCCCATTGGCCGCTCGGGCAACCCGCCAAGGTCGAACGTTTTACGGCGGGTGAAGATTACCTCAAATTAATCAGTAGAGGTAATTCGTCGTTTTCTTGAGCGAAGCAGTAACCCAATCAGAAGAACTACTGCGATTCCAGCGATTATTTTGACAAGAGTAACTAGAAGATTTGATCCAGATTCTGAATCTACTGTTTCTACATTTTCAGAAATTGGAACTATTCCTTCGATTAAATTAAATGTGTAACTTCCATTGAGGACATGTCCATCAGCGGATGCAACGCGATACTTAACTTGGAATTGACCAGTTTCAGAAGTTGTGTTGAGAAGCCGAGTAATTTTTGAACCTTCTGTGCTTGTTTCCCCCATACCGATGTCTTCACCGCTTGGGGACATAATCGAAACAGAATTGCCACTACCCAGATTTAATAACTCTTCACTAAATTCGAGCTCTATCTGTTCTGGTAATTGTTCAATATTCACAGCAGCACTTGGGTCAGATGAAATCAGGTCTGAGTGGGCAAAAGCAGGTGGAATTACAAAACTGATCAGCAGCGTTAAGAACAAAATGAGTATTTTTTTCATGGACTCTTCTTTGGGTGACTGAGTAGGAAACCAACAATGCTTTCTGCAAACTTAGCAGAGGGCTCGGGAGTGTGTTTACCTTTAGTTATGCTCCAAAGTTCGGCTGTAGTGCCTGATTTACAACCTTTGTATCTTAGAACTGTAGTTTCAGCTCCGGATAATTTACGGTCTAAATCAAGGCGCGGAAGAACTCGACTCGGTTTTTTTCTGCACATATTTCTTTTGCCCCATAAATCGATTGTCTTTCGCGCCGATGGATAAGCATTTCCAAACAAATATCCACCTGTGTATGTAATAAGTTGGTCATTGCTACCGTGAATTTCTAAGACACTTACAGGTGATGTTGGTTGACAACTCTTTGGATTGGAAAAGGTTGCACCTGCAAGGCTAACAATTGCAGCGATTCTTTCAGATTGGTTGCACGCCATTCGATGAGCCATAAACCCACCATTTGAAGCTCCAAGAATATATACGCGTGCTGGATCAACTGAATAATCTTTCGATACTGCATCAATTATGCTGATGAGGTAAGCCTCATCATCAATATTGCCTGAATCAAAGTTACAACATGCAGGTGTTGCATTCCAGAAACCAAGACCATTGGAATCTTTACTTCCACTTGGGTAAACAGTCAATATTTCGTTTTCGTCAGCAACTTTACCCAATTGGAAATAAGTTGCAGCAGATTGACCGTTGCTGTTATACCCATGTAAGGCAATGATTAGTGGGGCAGGTACGTTTAATTGATAATTACTTGGCAGAATTAATGTAAATGGCCTGTCCCCTGGATAAACCACATCAGCGGCATGTGATTGTGTAATCGGCAAAATGCTTATCAACAAAATTAAAACGGTTAATCGCGCCCGAAACATGGTAAAAATCTAGTCTATCGACCGAAGAATTTCATTACTTTTCGGGTGAGCAGATAAGATGAGCAAATGGCTGACAGTAGTTTCGACATCACATCCAAAATTGATCGCATGGAATTAGACAATGCGATTAATCAGGCAATTCGCGAGATTGATACTCGCTTTGATTTTAAGAATACTGGCTCTTCAATCGAACTCAAGGGTGAAGTAATTAATATCGAGGCAGATACCGAAGAGCGCGCGAAAGCAGCACTCGATGTTGTCAAAGACAAAATGATCAAACGTGGAGTTTCGCTAAAGCATTTAGATGCTGGTGCTCCACAACTGAGCGGAAAGATTTATAAAATTGCTGCGCCTCTTAAAGAGGGCATCTCAACTGAAAATGCCAAGAAGGTTGCAAAATTCTTGCGCGATGATGGACCTAAGTCACTTAAAACTCAGATCCAAGGCGATGAACTTCGTGTTACAAGTAAGAGTCGCGATGATTTACAGACAGCCATGGCACTGGTAAAAGATGGTGCATGGGATTTCGCAGTTCAATTTACGAATTTCCGCTAATTGTCTAGATACAAAACGGGCTTACTCTTCGGAGTAGCTGCGTACACGATTTGGGGAGCATTCCCTCTGTACTGGCCACTGTTGCAACCGGCTACCCCACTAGAAATTGTTTCCCACCGAGCGGTTTGGTCACTGTTCTTCTGTTTGATTGCACTTGGACTTAGCAAACAACTAAAGAGCACTTACACACTTCTGAAAAATCCACGCGTATTTATTCGTTTATTACTCGCTGCAGCACTGATTTCGGTTAACTGGATTGTCTACATCTGGGGCGTAAATAATGGTCACGTCGTCGAGTGCGCACTTGGGTACTACATCAATCCCTTAATCATTATCGCTTTTGGCGTAATTATGTTGCGCGAAAAAATGCGCAAACTTCAATGGACTGCAGTTGGTTTTGGCGCACTAGGTGTACTGGTTTTAACTATTGATTATGGTCGATTGCCTTGGATTGCACTTGCACTCGCTGTTTCATGGGGCTCATACGGGCTTGTAAAAAAACAACTAAATCTGGGGGCTCTTGAAGGATTGGCAATTGAAACATTGCTTTCGTTGCCTTTTTACGGCGGTTATTTAATTTACATTGGCCTCAATGGCACCGGGCAACTTGGATCATCACCAGGCTTATCAATTCTGCTTATTAGCGCCGGCATTGTTACTGCAATTCCACTCTTGTTATTTAATGGATCAACAACTCGTCTACCTTTTACGATTATTGGATTACTTCAATACATCACACCAACACTTCAGTTTTCAATTGGTGTATGGGTTCGTCATGAAGCCATGCCAACAGCACGTTGGGCAGGATTTCTAATTATCTGGGCCGCACTGATAACGCTTGGAATTGATTTGATTAAATCAGGACGTACGGTCAATAACAGCGTCGCACAGGGATAACAGCGCACCTGTTGCTTCACCAACAGGCAAAGGTCCAAGTGCAGCGCGTGCTTCTTTGGCAATCGAAATCAATTGTGTACGTGATTCCTCAAGTGCTTTGTGTTGGCGAAGTTCACGCAGAACTTGATCAACTGTGGCTTCGTCTTCAATAGGTGCGCTGAGCAGGTGTCGAAGTTCTGCATCCGCAGAGTCCTGTGATTTCATCACATTAAGTGTTACCAATGTTGGAACACCTTCACGTAAATCTGTACCTGGTGTTTTTCCTGATTCAAATGATTCACTAGATATATCAATGACGTCATCAGCTAGTTGAAATGCTACGCCCATCTTTTCGCCGAAAGTAGTAAGTGTTTCCATAACATCGCGAGGAGCACCGGAAAGCAAAGCACCAAAACGAGCACTGGTGGCAATCAATGAACCAGTTTTATCTGCAACAACATTGAGGTAGTGCTCGAGTGCATCAACACCGGCACTGGGTCCTTGAGTCTCCATTATTTGACCAATGACAAGACGTTCAAAGGTGCGTGCTTGCAAGCGAACTGCTTCTGCGCCCATATCTGCCAGTAGATCTGAAACCTTTGCGAAGAGATAATCACCGGTCAAAATTGCAACTGAGTTTGTCCAACGAGTATTGGCACTCATAACACCGCGGCGAAGCGGTGCTTCATCCATAACATCATCGTGATACAGAGTTCCGAGGTGAGTTAATTCGCATACAACTGCGGCGTCAATTACTTGTGAGCGACTTGGATCTCCGTAATGAGATGCAATCAGAGTAAGTAGCGGGCGAAGACGCTTTCCACCTGCATCAACTAAGTGGCGTGATGTTTCAATTACGAGTGGGTACTTGCCAACAATTTGTTCGCGCAAACGAATTTCTACTTGTGAAAGCCCATCAGATAGTTGCGCCTCAAACTCTGGCGAAATCTCAGGAATTCCGAGGGATGCCATTAGCGGATGAAAATCGCGATATTACTTATGAGATCAAGAAGTGGCGATGGGAATACGCCTAAGAAAATTGTTACGGCTAGGGAGAATAAAACGGTAATACGTGTGAGTGCTGATGGAATCACAACGCTTGTTGCGTCTTCAAGTGGATCAGAGAAGAACATCAAGACGATTACACGAATGTAGAAAAACGCAGCGATTGCGCTGGAAAGAACACCAGCGATAACAACTTCCTTTGAACCACTCTCATACGCTGCGGAGAAGATCGAAAACTTTCCAACAAATCCGCTTGTAAGTGGAATCCCTGCAAATGCAAGTAAGAAGGTTGCAAATGATGTTGCAACCCATGGTGAGCGTTTTCCAAGTCCTGCCCAACGATTGAGATCGGTGACTTCTCCGGCACTATCTCGGACAAGTGTCACCACTGCAAAGGCACCAACTGTTGCTATTCCGTATGCGAATAAGTAAAAAATACTTGCATCGAGTCCAGCTTTATTAAGTGCTATAACTCCTGTAAGTAAGAAACCGGCGTGAGCAATTGATGAGTAGGCAAGCATGCGCTTTACATCTCGTTGAGCAATTGCAACAAGTGATCCAAAAACCATCGTAATAATTGCGACACCGATAAGCATTGGGCGCCATGACCATTCGGCATTTGCAAAAGATGTGTAATAAATACGAAGCATCGCACCGAATGCAGCAACCTTTGTTGCTGCGGCCATAAAGGCTGTCACAGGGGTTGGGGCACCTTGGTAAACATCTGGTGACCATGCGTGGAATGGAACTGCACCAACTTTAAATAAAAGTCCAATAGAAAGGAATGCGATACCAATTAACAGGAACACATCGTTTCCAGTGCCACCAACTACGGCGGTACGAATTCCCGCAAAAGTGACTGAACCTGAATATCCGTAAAGATATGCCGCTCCAAACAAGAAGAATGCAGATGAGAACGCACCGAGCAAAAAGTACTTCAGTGCAGATTCTTGTGAAAGCAATCGGCGACGACGTGAAAGACCCGCCATTAAATACAAGGGCAATGAAAGAACTTCGAGTGCTACAAAGAGAGTGACTAGATCGGATGCAACTGGGAATAAGAGCATTCCCGCAACTGCAAATAATGTGAGTGGGAAAACTTCAGTAACTTGCTGGCCTCGTGCAATTGATTCGCGCTCTTCAGGTGATCCAGGAATTGCAGCGGCTGCAGCGGCAAAATTCTCTGTGTCAGCGATAAGAAAAACGGCAATTATTGCAATTATGAGAATGGAAGCTTGAAGTAATACACCTGGACCATCGATGATTACAGAACCCATCGCAGCTGAAGTAGAACCAGAGCTTCTAATTCTCCACACCTGTACAAGTGAAAGCACAAGTGTTCCGATTGCCACACTTACTTGTGCGATTGGGCGAACAGATTTAGAAGCAAAAGCTTCGATTAGAACACCAATAATTGCTCCGGCAAAGACAACTAAAATAGGAGAGAGCAACGAGTATGAAAGTGTTGGTGAGATAAATTCACTCATTTACTTGCCTCCATGAGTAGGTGCCGGATCGATAAATCCCATTTGTGAAACTACGTGCGCAGCTGCTGGATTAATTATGTTTAGCGCTGGTGCAGGGTAGAAACCTAAGAAAATAATTACAGCAATTACTGGAGCGATTGCTATTTTCTCGCGCAGATTCAGATCAGTAAGGTTTTCATTTCCGGCAGTAGTTGGTCCGTGCAAAGAACGTTGAACCGGTATCAGGATGTACAGCGCTGCAAGAATAATTCCAAATGTGGCAATCACAGCGGCAACTGGATAACGAGTGAAAGTTCCAACAAGTACTAAGAATTCGCTGACGAAACTTGATAGGCCAGGAAGAGCCAAACTAGACAATCCTGCAACGAAGAATGACCACGCCATGATCGGTGTGACTCTTTGAAGCCCACCAAAGTCAGCAATTGTTGATGAACCTCGACGAGAAATCATCCAACCAGCAACTAAGAATAGAGCAGCCGTTGAGAAGCCGTGGTTAAACATATACAAAGTTGCACCGCTATGACCCTGTGTTGTCATTGCAAAAATACCGAGGGTAATAAATCCGAAGTGAGAAATAGATGTGTAAGCAATCAAACGTTTGATGTCTTTTGCGCCAATTGCAAGGAATGCGCCGTAGACAATTGAAATAACAGAAAGAGTAATGATCAACGGTGTGAATGTTTTTGTTGCCTCAGGAAATAGAGCCAAGCAATAGCGAATCATTCCAAATGTTCCGACCTTATCTAGAACACCTAAGAGCAGCACTGATGTTCCAGGGGTTGCAGATTTTGCAGCATCTGGCAACCAAGTATGGAATGGGAATAACGGAGCCTTGATTGCAAAGGCTATGAAGAAGCCAAGGAACAAAAGATTTTGAGTTGTCGAACTCATATCAAGTTGTGAGAGCGCAGCGATATTAAAAGTATGTCCGCCTTGTTCTCCAGAAATAACATACAACGCAATAATTGATGCAAGCATAAGCAATCCGCCGAAGAGTGAATAGAGCAAGAACTTCACAGCAGCTGCTGCCCGTTCACCGCTTCCATATCCACCAATAAGGAAATAAACGGGGACCAACATCGCTTCAAAGAAGACATAGAAGAGGAATACATCCGTTGCGGCGAAGACGCCGAATGACATTGTTTGCAGAACTAAAATTAAAATGTAGAAAGTTTTAGTGCTCCAACGTCCGCCTTCTGATTCATTCCAGCCAGCAAGAACCACAATTGGAGTCAATAACGCCGTCATAAGAATCAGAACGAGCGCAATACCATCTACGCCAACTGCATACTTGATCCCAAATGCCTTAATCCAGTCATAGCTTTCAACAAACTGTAAATCTGTATTTGCACGTTCAAATTTAATAGTCATGAAGATTGTTGCAATTGCTGCGATCAAAGTTGTTCCCAGTGCAAATTGTTTTGCGAGTAAAGACTTTGTCTGCGGCAGAGTTGCGATAAGTGCTGAACCAATGAGTGGAATCCCCATGATTAACGTTAAATAGTTCATAGCGTTACCGCCCAGATTGCCGCTATTAGTGCAATTGCACCAATAACAATGAGTGCTGCATAACTACGAACGAAACCAGTTTGTGTAGATCGAAGCGAGCTAGCAGAACCAAGTGCTGCTGCTGCAACTCCGCGAACTGTGCCATCTACAACAACGTCGTCGGTCTTAACGAGTAAACGAGTGAGTGCTTGGCCTGGACGCATTAATACACTCTCATTGAAATCATCCTGCAGTAGATCACGACGTGCGATTCGCGTAAATACTGAAACATCTGTTGGTGCTGTATCTGCTACCGGCCCACGACCGTACTTGAACCATGCAAAAGCTGCACCAAGAATTACGACTGCTAGTGCCATCAATGAAATTACTACTGGTGGCAAAATTTCTTCGCCGTGCCCTTCATGTGCTTCAAAGAGCGGTGCAAGCCAATGAACAAGTGCATCGCCGCGCGAGAGCAAGAATCCCGATGTAACCGAACCAATTGCAAGAATTCCCATTGGTAACAACATTAAAAATGAAGATTCATGTGGTGGATTGTTAATGTCATAACGCGGCGACCCTGCGAATGTAAGAATCATTACGCGAGACATATAGAACGCAGTGATTGCAGCACCAAAGAGAGCTGCAGAACCAATAAGAATTCCCTTGATTCCGCCAGCGTAGAAAGCCGTTTCAATAATTTTGTCTTTGGAATAGAAGCCCGCAAATGGCGGTACTCCCAAAATTGCTAAGTAACCAAGTCCAAATGTTGCGAATGTAATTGGCATAAAGTGTCTGATTCCACCGAACTTGCGCATATTTACTTCATCGCCAGTTCCATGCATAACAGAGCCTGCACCAAGGAACATGCCTGCTTTAAAGAATCCGTGCGTAAGCAAGTGCATGATCGCAAATGCATAACCAACTGGACCAAGGCCGGATGCTAAGACCATGTAACCAATCTGTGACATTGTCGATGCTGCTAGAGCTTTCTTGATGTCATCTTTTGCTGTACCGATAATTGCACCAAATAGAAGTGTGATTGCACCGACGATAACAACAAGTAATTGCGCAGTTGGCGCAGCATCAAAAATAAAGTTAGAACGTGTAATTAAATAAACGCCAGCAGTAACCATTGTCGCTGCGTGAATCAACGCTGATACTGGAGTTGGGCCAGCCATCGCATCGCCAAGCCACGCTTGTAACGGGAACTGCGCAGACTTTCCTGTTGCCGCTAGCAAAAGCATGATTCCAATTGCAGTGAGTGCGCCTTGTGATGTGCCTTCTGCTGCTTCTTTAACGCCGCTAAATGAAACTGTTCCCATAGTTGTAAAGGCAATCATGATTGCAAATGAAAGACCCATGTCACCAACACGATTTGCGATGAACGCTTTCTTTGACGCTGTTGCATAAGCAGGCTTTTCATTCCAGAAACCAATTAATAAGTAAGAAGCGAGTCCCACGCCTTCCCAGCCAACATAAAGATTGAGATACGAATCCCCCATTACAAGGAGCAACATCGCTGCAATAAAGAAGTTGAGGTAGGCAAAGAATCTACGGCGATCTTTATCGTGATCCATGTATGCGATTGAATAGATATGAATAAGTGTTCCGACACCGGTGATAAGTAGTACGAAGCAGATTGATAATTGGTCTACCAATAAGCCAGCATCAACGTTGAACGAACCAACAGATATCCAGTTAAAGAGTTTTTGAGAGACTGCACGATTTTCTGCAGGACGACCAAGCATTTGATAGAACTGCACGGCACC
>WLNM01000004.1 GCA_009699825.1 Actinomycetota bacterium | reverse complement strand
GATCGTGAAACGCGAGGATTCATTTCAATGACAATTATTCGACCATCAACTGGATTAACTGCGAATTGAATGTTGCAGCCACCAGTATCAACTCCTACCTCACGAATGATTTGTATCGACAGATCACGAAGCTTTTGATATTCAACATCAGTTAAAGTCATGGCTGGGGCTACAGTGATCGAATCCCCCGTGTGAACTCCCATTGGATCTAGATTCTCAATACTGCACACAATTACAACGTTATCTGTTTTATCTCGCATAACTTCGAGTTCGTACTCTTTCCAACCCAAGATTGATTCCTCAAGCAGTACCTCTGAAGTTGGACTGTGTCGTAATCCAGCACCAGCAATTTGCTTGAGTTCCTCTTCGGTAAATGCAATTCCCGAACCTAGGCCACCCATTGTAAAAGATGGTCGAACCACAACTGGATACTTCAAAGTCTTCACTGCTTCTAGTGCTTGTTCCATTGTGTGACAAATTATTGATTTAGCGCTTTGGCCACCAATTTTGTCTACGATGGCTCTAAAAAGTTCTCTATTTTCTCCTCGTTTAATTGCGTCAACATCGGCGCCAATCAACTTCACACCATATTTCGCAAGTGTGCCTAATTCGTATAATCCGATTGCTGCGTTAAGCGCTGTTTGGCCGCCTAGCGTTGCCAGTACGGCATCAGGTTTTTCCTTAATAATTATTTGTTCAATAAACTCCGGAGTGATTGGTTCGATATAAGTAGCATCAGCAAACTCGGGATCAGTCATAATTGTTGCAGGATTTGAATTAACTAGGATTACGCGAATACCTTCTGCGCGGAGAACACGGCATGCTTGTGTACCCGAATAATCAAATTCGCATGCCTGGCCTATTACGATCGGTCCGCTTCCGATTACTAAAACACTTTTGATTGATGAATCAACAGGCATTAAGAGGCCCTCATTCTGGCCGGATATTTTTGCATCAATTCAATAAAACGATCGAATAAATAACTAGCATCATGCGGACCCGCTGCGGCTTCTGGATGATATTGAACGCTAAATGCTCCTCGCTCAAGAAGTTGCAAGCCTTCGACTACTCCATCATTGAGTGAAACGTGCGTGACTTCGCCAGTACCAAATACAGTGGAGAAGATTCCCTCAGTCGGTGCTTTCAAAGCAAAACCATGATTATGCGCTGTAATCTCAACCTTGTTCGTTTTCCTATCAATTACCGGTTGATTGATTCCCCGGTGACCAAATTGCAATTTATACGTTTCGAATCCAAGTGCTTGACCCAATATTTGATGGCCGAAACAAATTCCGAAAATTGGAATCTCTGACAAAAGAATTTCACGAACAAGGTCGACCACCGATGTCATAGTCGCAGGATCCCCTGGGCCATTCGAAAGAAAAACACCATCTGGATTTATGGCACGAATCTGTTCGAAGGTACAGTCATATGGCATGACATGTGTCTCAACCCCTCGTTGAGCTAATGCTCGTGGAGTAGCGCCCTTAATTCCCAAATCAATTGCTGCAACTGTGAATTTTTTGTCACCCTCTGCCGGCACGATATAAGTCTGCTTGGTAGAAACATCTTCGCTTAGATTAGAACCTGACATTTGAGGTTGTTTGCGCACTTCAATAACCATCTCTTCGCGAGTGAGATTTTTACCAGAAAAAATACCCACACGCATCGCACCACGATCGCGTAAATGCCTAGTCAATGCACGCGTATCAATTCCGGAAATACCAACAATTTTCTGAGCAATTAACTCATCTTCTAAAGATTTTTCACTTCTCCAATTGCTAGTAACTGGAGAAGGATTTCGCACTACAAAGCCTGATACCCAAATTTTTTTAGATTCATTGTCATCTTTATTCATACCTGTATTTCCGATGTGAGGCGCCGTCATGACAACAACTTGCTTGTGATACGACGGGTCGGTCAAGGTTTCTTGGTATCCCGTCATGCCGGTTTGAAATACCGCTTCTCCAAAGGTAACGCCTTCAAATGCCCAGGATAATCCTTCGAATATTCTTCCGTCATCGAGAACTAAAAACGCTTTGCTCATAAATTATCTTCCGTTAGCAATTGCGCATTGAGCAGCGAAGGAACTCCTTTGAAGAAAGTTTCAGAAATCATGCCAGGGAGTTCCATTCCATGAAAAGGAGTATTCCGACTACGTGAGGCTACTAAGTCGCGGTCCACTCTCCAACTAACGCTAGGGTCGAATACCGTGAGATTGGCCATTTCGCCCTTCGCAAAATCCCGACCTTGATGAATGTACCCACCAATCCTTGCCGGCGCGCGCGAAAATCGCTCTGCAACACCTTTCCAATCCATTAAGCCAGTTTCAACCATAGTTAACGCAACTACTGAGAGAGCGGTTTCCAGGCCCAACATTCCAAACGCCGCTTGTTGCCATTCGCACTCCTTATTTTCTGCTGGGTGCGGAGCATGATCGGTGGCGACGATATCAATAACACCTTCTGCTAATCCTTCTCGTAAAGCATGAACATCTTTGGCTGTGCGAAGTGGAGGGTTTACTTTGTAAACAGGGTCATACGATGAAGCGAGTTCATCGGTAAGCAATAAATGATGTGGCGTAACTTCTGCCGTGACATTTATTCCCCTGGCTTTAGCCCAACGGATAATTTCAACTCCACCTGCGGTGCTTACGTGACATATATGTAAACGAGATTGCACATGTTCTGTAAGCAAAACATCTCGCGCAATAATTGCTTCTTCGGCAACCGCTGGCCAACCCTTTAAGCCTAGGATGGAGGAAACAATCCCTTCGTTCATTTGTGCGTCGATTGTGAGGTCTGGATCTTGGGCATGCTGTGCGATTACACCATTGAATTTTTTTACATACTCAAGTGCTCTTCGCATAACTTGAGGATTCGAAACACAGTGTCCGTCATCGCTGAAAATACGTACCTGAGCAGCGCTATCGGCCATGGCGCCTATTTCGGCTAGTTCTTCACCATCTAAATTTTTTGTAACTGCACCTATAGGAAAAACATCACACAATCCCGCTTCTGTGCCCAAACGAAATACCTGTTCGACGACTCCGGCAGTATCTGCGACGGGTGAAGTATTTGGCATTGCAGAGAGCGCAGTAAATCCACCTTTAGCAGCTGCGCGGGATGCAGAAGCAACGGTCTCTGAATCTTCCTTGCCTGGTTCTCGCACATGAGTATGAAGATCAACTAGGCCGGGCAAAATAATTTTGCCAGTTGCATTTATGACAAGTGCCTGACTATTTGACGGATTTTCAAAACCTGCAATTTTGCCATCTGCGATATACAAATCCTTGCGTGAACCATCATCTAAAGTTGCCCCTGAAATAAAGTAAGTCTTACTCATGCTAATGCTCCTGATTCAATTCCTTCTCCAGTTAAAAGCGTGTAAAGAATTGCCATTCGCACACTTACGCCATTGCTTACTTGCTCAACAATCACCGAACGTGCGCTATCTGCAACATCTGCCGTAATTTCTAAGCCGCGATTCATTGGTCCAGGGTGCATGATTATGGATTCTTTCTTCATCCTTTTCACTCTGTCTGTATTTAAACCAAAATATCTTGAATATTCGCGAGCATTTGGGAAATAGAGTTCGTTCATTCTCTCACTCTGAACTCTCAACATCATGATGGCATCGATGTTGGGTATTACGTCATCTAAATCATATGAAACTGTGGCGGGCCAACTATGTACTCCTACTGGCAACAATGTTGGTGGTGCCACAACGCTAACTTTTGCCCCGAGTTTAGAAAGCAGCAATACATTTGATCTGGCGACGCGCGAGTGCAAAATATCTCCAACAATGGCAACATGAATTCCTTGAAGGTTTTTTTGTCCGTGCATTAAGTGCTTGCGAAGTGTGTATGCATCTAGTAGCGCCTGGCTTGGGTGTTCATGAGTACCATCCCCAGCATTAATTACAGTTCCTGACATCCACTGTGAAGTAGCCAATCTATGCGCTGCACCAGATGCTTGATGGCGAATGATCACGGCATCAGCTCCCATTGCCTGAAGGGTTTGAGCCGTATCTTTGAGTGACTCTCCCTTACTCACACTGGAACCTTTTGCGCTGAAATTAATTACATCTGCAGATAAACGTTTCGCGGCGGCTTCAAATGAGATTCGAGTACGGGTTGAATCCTCAGCAAACAAATTAACTATCGTGCGACCACGTAATGTTGGGAGTTTTTTCATTGGTGCATCCGAAACTCGAGCTAACTCCGTTGCTGTATCCAAAATTGCTACTGCTTCGACTTCACTTAGATCATTTATTGAGAGCAAATGTTTCATAGTTCGCCAGCTTTACCGAGAATTACTTCATCGATTCCATCGATTTCACTTAGATGAACCTTGACAGATTGATCAAGAGAGGTTGGTAGATTTTTACCAACATAATCAGCTCTAATAGGAAGTTCGCGATGACCACGATCAACCAGTACGGCTAATTGAACTGTACGGGGACGGCCAATTTCTCCGAGAGCATCAAGTGCTGCGCGGATAGTTCTTCCTGAGAAGAAAACATCATCGATCAGGACAACATCTTTGCCTTCGATTCCGGCTGGAGGGATTTTTGTGGGCATCAGCGCTCTTGGTGGACGTAGTCGCAGATCATCGCGATGCAGAGTTATATCTAAAGTACCAACAGCGACAGATTTCGACTCAATGCTTTCGATAATCGATGCGATGCGAAGAGCAAGATGTGCACCACGGGTAGGAATTCCAAGCAGAGTTAAATTATCTGATCCGCCATTGCGTTCAAGAATTTCATGTGAAATACGAGTTAAAGCTCTCGTTATATCCGCCGACGGCAGGGCAACACTCATGTAAATCTCCTTCCCCACCTCGCAGGATGGGTCGTTAAAGGATGCTGGCGAAGAATAGCACCAAAGAACCCAACTCTGTGGACAGGAAACTTCGGCGTTTCAACCATGATTTAGATTACGCATACATGAACATTCCTGTCGATAGCGAAAAAGCAAAACATAGGTTAGGACGCACATTACGGGCACTTCGACGTAGCCGAAATTGGACTCTTGAGGATTTTGAAAAAGCCAGTGATGGAAGAATTAAAGCTGTTGTCCTCGGATCATATGAGCGTGGTTCTAGGTCAATATCTGTTTCGAAGCTCGAAGCGATTGCTGCCATATATGAGGTGCCCATCACGGCGATTTTGATCCACAAAAATAATCAGTCAACGCCAAATTTCGTCAATGTTGTCATCGATCTACGAAAATTGCATGGAGCTCTCAAAGAGAATCCAACACGGAATCTTTTAGATCTAAATCGATTTACCTCAGGAATTATTGATTATCGCAAAGATTTGAATGGCGAAATACTTTCCTTACGCAATAGCGATCTTGATTACCTTTCAATTATGGCTTCTTCAGATAGAAATAATATTATAAAAGAATATGCAGATCTAAATATTTTGTTTAAATCTAAAGATTGAGATCTTGGCGAATTGAAGAAATACGTCCCAGCACGCCGTGGATATACCCAGAAGACTCTTCAGTGGATAACTCCTTTGCCAATGCAAGTGCTTCATCTATCGCAACAGCATCAGGAACGTCTTCTTGCCATAAAATTTCATAAATACCAATTCGCAGCACGTTTCTATCAACGGCAGGAAGACGATCCATATCCCAGCCCTGAGCATACGTAGAGATCAATTCATCTATCTTTCTCTTATGCTCATCTACTCCTGTAATCAAAATTTTTGTATATTCGCGAATTGGACGTGCATCTGGTCCATCTTCAACAACATCACGAAGCGCCAATAGATCCGTAGAAGATTTACTACGAATATCTGATTCGTAGAGAAGATCCAAAGATTGTTTGCGTGCCTTACTTCGAGCAGACACTTTTACGCGCGACCTTGGTATGAACCATCTCTGGTATCAACGAGAACCTTCTCGTCTTGTTTAATAAAAAGTGGAACCTGAATTTCAATTCCTGTTTCAACTGTTGCTGGCTTAGTTCCACCTGAAGAACGATCGCCTTGAATACCTGGTTCGGTATATGTAATTGTAAGTTCAACCGATGCTGGTAGTTCAATGTAAAGAGGATTTCCCTCATGAACTGCGACAATCGCCTCAGTATTTTCCAACATATAGTTTGCAGCATCTCCAACAGTTTCGGCAGAAATATTGGTTTGATCAAAAGTTTTATTATCCATAAAAACGAAGTCATCGCCATCTTTATACAAGAAGTTCATTTCACGTTTCTCGAGAATAGCAATTTCAATCTTTACGCCAGCGTTGAAAGTTTTGTCTACAACTTTTCCAGTAAGTACAGATTTCAATTTGGTGCGCACAAATGCCGGACCTTTTCCAGGTTTGACGTGTTGAAATTCAACTACATTCCATAGTTGACCTTCTAAGTCCAGTGTCATGCCATTCTTAAGATCGTTTGTTGTTGCCACTTGTATAACCACACTTTTCATTTATCAGGCCACCTTGGCCTGGCTATCGATTCCCGATAGTCAAGGGTTAAAGGATACCTGCAAAAGTGAGAATGAAATAATTTGGCAGTGCGGAAAGGATTACAAAAGTGCTTTAAGTGCGCTCATTGCCAACGCATATGAATTTGGACCGAACCCGCCAATAGTTCCATTTGCGACGCCTGAAATTACTGAAGTGTGTCTAAATTCTTCGCGAGCTAAAGGATTTGAAAGGTGTACTTCAATTAGCGGTGACTTAACTAGTTCGGCCGCATCTCGAATCGCATAGGAATAATGCGTAAACGCCGCAGGGTTGATAATCACTGGAAGAGAATTATCTGCAGCTTCATGAAGCCAAGAGATAATTTGTGCTTCATCATCGCTTTGACGTACGTCGGCTGTAAACCCATGTGATGCAGCCGATGATTCGATCAAATTAACTAATTGGGGATAACTCAAATCTCCGTAGATAGAAGAATCACGAATATCTAAGCGTGAAAGATTAGGACCATTAATAACTAGAACTTTCATATGGATATTTTCTCATACGCATGAGCAAGTTCATCCGTACTAAGTCCCTCAAGTCTCTGTGTCGTACCTACCTGAGAAATGCCCACGAAACGAATCATTTTTCCGCGCGACTTCTTGTCAACGCTCATTAAAGCTAGCAATTCAGAGAAAGCGGATTGTTCATACGAAATCGGCAATCCAAGATTGGTCAATAAGCGAATATGTTGAGCAACTACCGTCGCGTCCAAACCGCAATGTATTTGAGATAGGTGAGCGGCAAATACTAATCCAATAGAAACAGCTTCCCCATGGCGCAAAGAGTATTGCGAGTGCTTTTCTATGGCGTGCCCTAAGGTGTGTCCATAATTTAGAATTTCTCGTTCAAAACTCTCTTTAAAATCCGCACTAACAACATGTGCTTTCACCGCCACAGAACGTTGGATTAGCTCATTGATAATTTCATAGTTACTTCGATCTCGAACTAAATCGAATTTTTCCATAATTTCTAAGATTTGCGGATCTCCGATAAACCCAGTTTTGATAACTTCTGCTAACCCTGCTGCGATATCTCGAGCAGAAAGCGATTCGAGCCAATGTGAATCAATAACTACTTTTTGCGGAGAGTGAAATGAACCGATTAGGTTTTTGCCATAATCGCTGTTTATTCCTGTTTTGCCACCAACAGAGGCATCAACCATGCCAGCCAAGGTAGTTGGGACAGCTATCCAATCGATACCACGCAACCACGTTGCGCTTAGGAATCCAGCTACATCAGTGATGGTTCCTCCGCCAATTGCGACCACAAGATCGGAGCGAGTAAAGCCAGCGGCACCCATCCAATCCCACATCGTGGCAAGAGTTTTAATTGATTTTGCCGCTTCGCCTTCGGGCAGAGGAAAATAATGTACTTCACTGTCAATAGATATTTGCGGGATGTTTTCCTTTAAAGATTGAGGATAAAAAATAGCAATTCTTGAGTAAGCTGTTATGTTTTCAGTAAGAGTTTTTAGCCAATCATCGCAGATGTGAATGTCATACTGATGCTCAGATTTAACTGCAATAACGCTCATGACAGTAGTGTAACAATCGCAGTGGCAGCCTGCGTGGGAGTTAATTTATCCGTTAGAACTAAATGCTGTGCCAATGATTCATAAACTGGACGGCGTACGTTCATCAGTTCTTGCCATTGAGCTCTGGGATTTCCAAGAAGCAAAGGCCGATCTCGATTAAAGCCAACACGTGGCGCTGCAGCAGCTAAAGTAACATCCAGAAAAACTACAGGCGCGCCGCAATCTCGTATCGCATTTTGGGCAGTGGGAGAAAGCGGTGCGCCACCACCTAAACTTAAAATTCCGGTGTGATTTTGCAATTCATCTAGAAGTACTTCCTCCTCAATTTGCCGAAAATACGGCTCACCTTTTTCTACGAAAATTTCTCCAATAGTTTTGTTCTCCCGAGTAGAAATTACTGCGTCTGTATCAACAAATTTTTCTTCTAAAAGGCGGGCCAAGGATTTACCGACACTAGATTTTCCCGCACCAGGTGGACCAATCAATATTACGCGAGGAGGCATCTTTATTTGAAGCGTAGATTTTCCATATAAGACAAGTAATTACGACGTGTTTCTGCAACGCTATCTCCGCCGAATTTTTCGAGTACCGCTTGAGCTAAAACTAACGCTGCCATTGCTTCGGCAACAACTCCTGAAGCTGGTACTGCGCAGACATCTGATCGTTGATTAATTGCTTTTGCGGCTTCTCCCGTAGCAACGTCAATCGTGTCCAGGGCCTTCGGAACCGTCGAAATTGGTTTCATAGCGATACTAATTCGCAATATTTCACCATTAGACATTCCGCCTTCTGTGCCACCGGCGCGATCCGTTCTACGAACTATTTTTCCAACTGAATTTTTCTCAATTTCATCATGTGCAGCAGAACCTCGACGTGAAGCAGTTAGAAAACCGTCCCCGATTTCAACACCTTTTATGGCCTGGATTCCCATCATGGCGCCAGCTAAACGCGCGTCTAAGCGTCGATCCCAATGTACGTGCGAACCAAGCCCTGGTGGTACGTCAAAAACTAATACCTCGCACACTCCCCCGAGCGTGTCTCCATCTGAGTGAGCATTTTCTATTTCCTTAATTATTAATGCACTAGTTTGCGCATCTGCACATCTAACCGGGTCTGTATCAATTCTTTCTTGATCATGTTTTTCAGGTAAAGCGCAATCTTCTGGAACACGAACTCCACCAATTGAAATTACGTGACTGAAAAGGGTTATTCCAACACTTTGCTCTAGGAATGCTCGAGCAATCGCTCCCAATGCAACACGCGCGGCTGTTTCGCGCGCACTAGCTCTTTCTAAAATTGGACGTGCATCTGTGAAATCATACTTTTGCATTCCGACCATGTCGGCATGACCTGGTCGAGGTCTAGTCAAGGGAGCATTACGAGCTAAACCTTGCAATTCAGCATCATCGATTGGATCGGCCGACATTACTTTTTCCCATTTAGGCCATTCAGAGTTGCCTACTTCTATCGCTATTGGTCCACCTTGTGAAAGACCTAAGCGAATTCCACCTTTAATAGTAATTTTATCGGCTTCAAAATTTTGCCTAGCGCCTCGTCCAACTCCAAGTCTGCGCCGTGCTAAATCTTTGTCTATATCTTTCGTGGTTATCTGTATGTGCGCAGGGAGTCCTTCAACAATAGCCGTCAAAGCTGGGCCATGTGACTCTCCTGCTGTTAACCAACGCATTGCCCTATTGTGGCAGAAGAAGTCCAATCGGGGCGAACAAATAAAGCCCGCTGGCAAGAAAGATACCGGGAGCCATCGCTATTCGATCCGGAAACTTTCGAAACATTAAAAAATGAAGGCAGATATGCGCCATAAGAGCCAACCACAACGAAACTAAGAAGATTTCGAGTGACCTCACACTGACGTCGAAGAAAGCAACTGCGAGTACTGCAATCAACTTCACATCGCCAAAACCGATGCCTGCTGATGTATGAAATGCATTGCTCGCGATAAAAAACAGAGTGAAAATGCCGAAGAAGACAGATCCGGCTAAAAGGTTTGCCCTACCCTGCAAAGGTGAGAATGTAAAAAGGATTTCAACGCAAAACAGTGCAATGATCTTTCGATTTCGAATCTTATGAAATTTTAGATCTTCTAAAGAAATTACACATGCAAAAATACCGTAGACGAATATCTGAAAAACAAACACCCTTAGAGCGTAATGTTTGCGAATCCTAACGAAAATTCAATGTGGATAACTTATTTCGATGATAGTTCTAGTTTCAAAAAAGCTGATATTTCTCGTATCTCAATATCCATCCCTGTGAACAACCGAATCTGTTCAATTCCTTGGGCAATCAATAGATCTAATCCACTGATTACAGAAGATCCACTTTTAGTCCATGCGGCTGCAAATGCGGTTGGCCAAGAGTCGTATATGACATCAAAAAAAGTTCCAAGTGGTTTCACCGTTAAATCATTCGCGAAAGAATCCAATATTCCTTTGGGGGTCGTATTTATCACAAGTTCAGATTCACATAGCGTGCGATCGAATTTCCACGGAAGAAAATTCAAGGTGGATTTAAGTACAGAATCTTGCATGGATTTTTCACGTTCAATATTTCGATGAAGTACCGTAATTGAGGTATTCGAATCATCAAATGCCGCTGCGGCTGCACGGGCAGTAGCGCCTGAGCCAAGAATCAAAACTGATTTTGGTTGGGTTGCATTCTGAGCGTTCCATGCGTTCTGAAATCCAAGTACATCAGTGGAAATAAGATTCCAGAGATCACCTTGCCTGATTAACGTATTTCCACTTTGAATTCTCTTCACCAAGGGATCGATAACGTCAGCAACTGAAAGCACTTCTTCCTTCAGAGGCATAGTCAATGAGAATCCAGTCCAAGAAGAATCTTTATCATGTAAAAAATTTTGTAGTGACCCTGCCGGTACTTCAAAAGATTCGTAATGACCTGCAATGTTAAGAAATTTGTATGCACTCAAATGCAATTTAGGGGAAAGTGAATGTGAAATTGGAGAACCTAAAACAGCTGCCTTAATCAATTAAAAACACCTGCCTTTCGATTCTTCGTATAGAGCACTTTCCATTGATTGAACTCAGTTATATTTGATGTAAATCTTGTGTCACCGGGTGCAACTGTAATGAAGAATAACCAATCTCCGTCAACAGGATTAATAGCAGCCTTGATCGCATCGAGCCCAGGATTTCCAATCGGAGCTGGAGGTAATCCATAATTTCTATACGTATTAAAAGGCGATTTCAAAAGTGTTGATTGAGTGCTTAGAAAAACACTGCCCCTAACTTTCTTTAGGTAATGAACAGTTGAATCCATTTGAAGAGGCATGCCTATTTTTAATCGATTGCGAATAACCCTGGATATTTTAGAGAAATCTTGAGTGTTTCCCTCGGCTTGAATTATGGATGCGACAATTATCAATTCCTGTGCACTTAGTTTTGGATCACTTGAAAGAGCTAGATTTTCGGCTTGCACTGTAAATCGATTTATCATGGAATTGATTGCTTCATCAGCCGTAGTCTCTTTAGTGAAGCTGTACTGGGCTGGGAAAAGAATTCCTTCCAGCGAAGTAAATCCATTTGGTAATTGCACCTGATTAATTGATTTTTGAATATCAGCAGGCGAAAAACCGTTTTTCTCTAGCATCTTGAAAATCTCGACGTTCCATGCACCTTCGAAAATTTTGATAAGATTTGGAATTCTCGTCGCATCTAAAAGTTGTTCTAGCGCTTGTTTCGCAGAAATTTCTTTGTTGAGTTGGTGGATACCTGGAGCAATTCTTGACGCTCGTGCATCTGTGACAGCAACCTTAAAAAAACTCTCTGATGACTCAATAATACCCAGCAGGAAGAGTTGTTTCGCTATCTCAGACCCAGCTGAACCTTCAGAAATATCCACATCTATTAATTTTTCAGAACTTCCTAGTGTTCGAACTGGAAAGTCGGCACTACTCGAACTTGTTGTTCGAAATTGATGAATGGAGAAGGTAATTATGGCCACAAACAAAAGAGCAAACGAAACCCGTAGTAATTCACTCTTTTTCATCAAATTATTTTCTTTTTTCTATGGCAAGTGCTTGTTCTAGAATTCCAACTGCGGCGGCTTGATCTATTGCTGACTTACTTTCACGTGTGTTCATTCCCGAATCTTTTAATTGTCTCGCCGCACTCACGGTAGAAAGTCGTTCATCGATCATTGTGCATTCTATGCTGGTGCGAAAAACTATCTCATTCTTAAACTCTTCAGCATTTTGTACGGATATTCCTGACTCGCCAGATAGATGCTTCGGGGATCCAATATAAATATGAATCGGTTCATATTCTTCTACTAGCGCAATTATTTGATCCCAAATGTGTGCGTCTTTTCTCTTTAATGTTGTCACTGGGGTGGCAAGAATTCCATCCGGGTCGCAGATTGCAACTCCGATGCGCGCCTCACCGTAATCAAAGGCCATGCGTCGCCCTCGAAGCATCTTATTTTCCAGAAATAGCTTGTTCGATGCTCGAAAGCGCTTCAGTGATTTTTGAAGTATCAACTCCACCGCCTTGTGCGAAATCATCTTTACCGCCACCACCACCGCCTAAAACAGCAGAACCGATTTTTACTAATGCACCTGCCTTCACGCCTGTAGCACGTGCTTCTTCGCTTGTAGCAACAACCAAAATCGGTTTTGAGTCAACAACACTTATCAATACCACAACACTCGCGGGGGTTTTAGTTCTTAGATCTAATGCAATTGTCCGCAAACTTTCACTACTAATGCCATCGGATATCTGGGCTGAAATTAAGGTTAAGGAACCAATATTCTTTTTGCCCTTCAACAACTCTGAACTTTTAGCGAGTGCAGCATCAGTACGAAGAGCCGATAACTCCTTCTCTATATCCTTTACTTTGGTTATCAAATCAGATATTCGTTCGGGCAATTCTTCAACACGAGCGCCTTTTATAATTTCCGTTAATGAGTTCAGCAATACGTGCTCGCGTGCTAAGAAATTGTAGGCATCTGCTCCAACTAGTGCCTCCACGCGACGTACACCAGCACCGATAGAGGATTCGCTTAACAATTTAATCAACCCGAGTTGGCCAGAACGAGCGACGTGCGTACCGCCACATAATTCTCTGGCCCAATCACCAACGCTGACAACGCGAACCTGATCTCCATATTTTTCACCGAAGAGGGCCATGGCTCCCAATTTTTTTGCATCGGTTTGGCTCATAACCTCTGCACTCACTTCAAGATTATCCAAAAGCAACGTATTTACCCGTGACTCAACGTCATTTAAAACGGATTCAGGAACCGCACCTGTTGCCGGAAAATCAAATCGAAAGCGTCCAGGTGAGTTTTCAGAACCTGCTTGCGTAGCGGTTTCGCCAAGTATTTCTCGAAACGCCTTATGAACCATGTGAGTTGCAGTGTGTGCACGAGAAATCGCATTTCGTCTCTGCACATCAATCTGTGCCATAACTTGCGATCCTGTTTCAATAGCTCCACTTCGAACTCGTCCGCGGTGAACACTAATTCCTGGAACGGGAGTTTGAACATCATCGATTTCAATAATTGTGCCATTTGATAAGGTAATTAATCCACCATCAGCTAATTGCCCACCGCCTTCAGCATAAAAAGGCGTTCTATCTAAAATTACTTCAATTTCATCTCCGGATTTAGCGGATTGAACTGCTAAGCCCTCACTTACTAAGGCTTTTATTACAGATTCACTTTCCAGATGGGTGTAACCAACAAAAGAAGTAAGTCCATGCGAATCAGCAATTGAGCGATACACACTAACATCCGTATGCCCACTCTTCTTTGCTTTGGAATCTGCCTTTGCGCGATCTCTTTGCTCTTTCATTAAGCGACGAAAGCCTTCTTCGTCAACTTCAAGACCTTCTTCTCTCGCCATTTCTAAAGTGAGATCGAATGGAAAACCGTAAGTGTCATGTAATTTGAAAGCGGCATCACCCGATAATTTAGTTGTTTTGGTTTTCTTTAATGCTGCACTCTCAACTTCAAAAATAGTTGTGCCGCTCTTGAGTGTTTGTAAGAAGGTATCCTCTTCGGACTGCGTTACGGCCAAAATTCGATCACTCTCTAATTTAAGTTCTGGATATTGTGGAGACATCGCTCCAATAGCAGCTTTTGTTAATTCACTCATAATTAAATCTTCTGATCCAAGTAATCGCATATTGCGAATTGTTCGACGCATCATGCGGCGCAATACATACCCGCGGCCTTCATTGCCAGGTGTGACGCCATCGCCAATAAGCATCGCAGAGGTTCTAGCGTGATCTGCAACTACGCGCAGTGCGACATCAGATTTTTCATTTTTTCCGTATTTAACACCAGTGAGTTCGGAGGCACGATTAAGAATTTGCGCAGTTGTATCAATTTCATAAATATTCTCGACGCCCTGTAGCAGAGCTGCCATACGTTCTAAACCAAGGCCCGTATCAATACTCTTTGCAGGAAGTTCACCGAGAATTGGAAAATCATTTTTGCCTGAACCAGCACCGCGTTCGTTTTGCATGAAAACTAAATTCCAAACTTCCATGTACCGATTTTCATCAGCTATTGGCCCACCCTCAATGCCGTAATCAGGACCACGGTCGTAATAAATTTCAGAACACGGACCACATGGTCCTGGTACACCCATAGACCAGAAGTTGTCATCCATTCCTCTGCGTTGAATGCGATCTAACGGCAATCCAATTTTCTTGTGCCAAATTTGAACTGCCTCATCATCATCGTGGAAAACCGTGACCCACAATTTGGATTCAGGAAACCCATAACCACCATCGGCAATAGGGCGAGTGAGTAAATCCCACGCCAAGGCGATAGCGCCTTCTTTGAAATAGTCGCCAAATGAAAAATTGCCACACATTTGAAAAAATGATGCGTGCCGAGTTGTTTTACCGACTTCATCGATATCCAAAGTACGTACACATTTTTGAACAGATGTTGCTCTTTTATAAGGAGGAGTTACTTCACCAAGAAAAAAAGGTTTAAATGGAACCATGCCAGCATTTACTAATAATAAATTAGGATCATCAGCGATTAAGGAAGCTGAAGGGACAACTGTGTGTAGCAAGCCTTCGCGATTATCAGTTTCGAAAAAGCGCAACCAGCGCGAACGGATTTCTGCGGATTCCACGTGGGTAGATCACTCAGCCTTCTTCTTCTTCTTTTTTGCACGACCTTTGCCCAGTTGAGCAGCAGAAACAAGAGCTCCTGCCACCTTTAATGCAGGACCGCTCTTATCTAAAAAACCCGATGTTGCATTCGTAACTTTTTCAGAAATCTCTTCTACATTCTTTGTGATGCGATTAAAGCTTTGTAATGGTCCATTAACTAATGTCACAGTTGTATGAACTTCTTCAATCAATGGAGTTGCTTCATCTGTAACTGCCTTTAAAGAGGCCTTCGCTTCATCGATGAAACGTCCAACGCGAATAACCGCGTAGCTAATGGCAAATGCAATAACTAGGAGTGATGACGCAGCGATGATTGTTGCTATTCCACCTGGGCCCATGACTTCCTCCTTGATTTGCGTGCTGAAATGCCAATGAGACCAGCCTACCCGATTGCCTTACTTGGCTCCCTCTTTTGGCGCCCCATCAATTCCACTCTCTTTGCGTTGCGCAGGAGTGATTGGAGTTGGTGCGCCAGTAAGTGGATCTCCACCACTAGCGGTTTTAGGAAATGCGATGACTTCGCGAATTGAATCTGAATGCGAAATTAAAGCGCACAATCTATCTAGTCCAAGAGCAATTCCTCCATGAGGTGGTGGTCCATAATTAAATGCTTCAAGTAAAAATCCAAATTTACTTGCCGCTTCTTCATCACTTAAACCAATTACAGTGAACACATCTTTTTGCATGGTGCGATCGTGGATACGAATTGAGCCACCACCTAATTCAGTTCCATTGAGCACGATGTCATATGCGTAGGCAAGAGCTGACGCAGGATCGTTGGCAAAAGTTTTAGCAAATTCTGGCTTAGGGCCAGTAAATGGATGGTGCACTGCTGTCCATCCGCCACCATCGGTGGGTTCAAACATTGGTGCGTCAACAATCCAAACGAACTCCCAGCGATTGGCATCGATTAGATTGCAACGCTTACCAATTTCCAAACGGACTGCACCAAGTAAATTCAATGAAGTGGTGCGTTCTCCTGCAGCGAAGAAAATAGCATCTCCGGGCTTTGCGCCAACATGTGCTGCGATCTTTGCTGCTTCGTTTTCAGATAAGTTTTTGGCAACTGGTCCACCTAAAGTGCCATCTGCTGAGACCAAAATATAAGCAAGTCCCTTTGCGCCACGTGCTTTGGCCCAATCCTGCCACGCGTCTAATTCGCGACGTGGTGAATCAGCGCCACCTGGCATAACGACAGCACCAACATAAGGGGCTTGGAAAACTCTAAAAGTTGTATCTGCAAAATAAGATGTGCAATCCACTAGTTCTAACTCAAAACGTAAATCAGGTTTATCCGAGCCGTAACGCGCCATAGCATCTAAATATGTCATGCGTGGAATTGGTAAGGAGATTTGGTAGTCAAGAACCTCTTTCCAAACCTTAACTAGAATTTTTTCTGCGACAGCCAAAATATCTTCTTGGTCTATGAAGGACATTTCGATATCTAACTGAGTAAATTCTGGTTGTCTATCTGCTCTGAAATCTTCGTCACGGAAGCAACGCGCTATTTGGTAATACTTTTCCATTCCGGCAACCATCAACAATTGCTTGAAAAGCTGCGGAGATTGCGGCAAGGCATACCAACTACCTGGTTGCAGTCGGACCGGAACTAAGAAATCTCTAGCGCCTTCTGGAGTTGAGCGAGTTAAATAGGGAGTTTCAATCTCAAGAAAAGTTTCATCTTCCATAACTCTTCGTATCGTGGACGTAACCTTTGAGCGCAATCGTAGATTGGCGGCTGGACCTTCTCGTCTTAAATCTAAGTAGCGATATTTAAGGCGAACTTCCTCCGAAATTTCAACGTCATCGCCACTATCAACTGGAAATGGCAAAGCAGATGCTTCACTTAAAATCGTTACGTCATCACCCATAACTTCAATTGCACCCGTAGGAACAGCAGAATTTTCATTTCCTGAAGGTCTTGCGACCACTTCGCCAGTAATTTTTAAACACCATTCAGCACGGAGTGCGCCAGCTATTTTTTCATCGCGGATAACAACTTGAACCCAACCGGTTGAATCGCGGAAGTCAATAAATGCAACACCACCATGATCTCGACGTCGTGCAACCCATCCTGCGAGTGTGACACTCTGACCGACATGGGAAGCGCGAAGCGTGCCAGCTCCGTGTGTGCGCAACATTTAACAGCCTCTTTTTCTACAGTGAATTATTTACCAGAAACATTTCGAAGATGATTCTGTAAGGAGGTAAGAGTAACCGAAGAAGTCTCGCCCGTGCTCATCTGCTTTAACTCCACAGTTCCGCTCGAAATTTCACTTTCACCTAGGACAAGCACATAAGCAGCGCCACTTTTATCCGCTGCTTTCATTGAGCCTTTGAGAGCGCGATCACCAAATGAAATTTCTACTCGAAATCCTGCGTTTCGCAATTCTTGTGCAGTTTTAAGTGCTGTTGATTTACTCTCATCGCCTAGCGGAATTATGAACAAATCAGATGTGAATTCTTGATCAAATGAAATTCCTTCAGCATCTGCGGCCAACACACAGCGGTCTATCCCTAAGCCAAATCCAATACCGGAAAGCTCTTGGCCACCTAACTCAGCCATGAGTCCGTCATAGCGACCGCCGCCGCCTATTCCTGATTGAGCACCAAGTAATTCGTGAACAAATTCAAAAGTTGTACCTGTATAGTAATCCAATCCGCGAACCATTCGAGGGTTAATGATGAAATCCACTTTCATCTCAGACAAATGTCTCTGCACATCTTCGAAATCCTTCAGGGATTGCTCGGATAAGAAATCTAGTAAAAGTGGTGCATCCGCCATCTGCTTCTTAATCTCTTCGCGTTTATCATCAAATAATCGCAATGGATTGATGGCCGCTCTAGTGCGAGTTGCATCATCTAAATTCAGTTTTTCGATGAATTTAACTAAATCGATTCGATGTTTTGCTCGTGAAATGGCATCACCAAGAGAAGTAATCTCTAAGCGATACTTTTTTAATCCGATAGATCTAAATCCTGCATCAGCTATGGCAATAACTTCTGCATCTAGCGCCGCATCCTGGATGCCTATTGCTTCAATTCCGACTTGATAAAACTGACGATACCTACCCGCTTGTGGACGTTCCGCACGAAAAAATGCTCCACTGTAATAAAGCTTTACGGGAAGTTGTCCGCGATCTAATCCATGTTCAATAACAGCACGCATTACTCCCGCAGTTCCTTCAGGGCGAAGTGTTATCGAACGGCCACCACGATCTTCAAATGTGTACATCTCTTTGGATACGACATCCGTTGATTCGCCAACGCCGCGGGTGAATAAGTCTGTGTCCTCAAAAACTGGTAATTCTATTAACTCATATCCTGCATTCTTTGCCGGTTCTAGTAATGCTTGACGAACTGATTCAAATTTTCTTGACTGCGGTGGCACATATTCGCTGACACCTTTAGGAGCCTGAATTTGATTTGCTTTACTCATCGGCGACTTAATTTCTTAGCGGCGTCGATGAGGTACGGATTAGTTTTGCGTTCGTGACCAATCGTTGTATCAGGGCCGTGTCCTGGAAGAACTCTGAGGTTGTCCGAAAGCGTCAAAACCTTATTAACCAGTGTTTCTTGCATGTCACTGCTTGAACCTGAGGGTAAATCAGTTCGTCCAATGGCACCGGCAAATAAAACATCTCCGCTAATTAAAATTTCTTCATTAACGGTAAACATTAATGAGCCCCGAGTGTGTCCCGGAGAATGAATTGCCCGAAACTTCATTCCTAGCATCTCGAGTTCTGCTCCATGACGCAATTCTCTTACATCACTTGGTTCAACAAAGTTCATTGAGCTCAATGTCGCTAAAAATTCAGCACCATGAGCACGTTCTGGATGTAAAAGTAATCCTCGATCTTCACTGTGAATGTAGGCAGGAATGCCGTATCCATCAGCTACCGGTGCTACCGAAAACGTGTGATCTAGATGTCCATGAGTAATGATTGTGGCTACAGCTTTGAGTTTGTGTTCATTTAAAACCATGGACACCGTGTCAGAAACATCTGGCATTCCAGGATCTACGATGATGCATTCACCCCCTGGAGCATCAGCGATAATCCAACAATTAGTGGCGAACATTGGGGCCGCAAACGAGGTGATGAACACGGTGATTTCCCTTCGTCTACGCCTATTTATGGGGCAAGCTACGCGGGAAATTTCGCCGCGCTCATAGGTACAGGGTACCTTTTACCTTCACTAAGCCGCCTGACCAACTCGACTGAAAACTCTGTGAAGTCAGATTCACAGATATCAAGATGATGAGGTCCAATAGCGAAGATCGAAATCGATTAACGCGCTGAAGGGAAGACCATGTCCGATATAACTCCAACTCCTGTTTCAATTCCATCATCTGCAGCCTCTGCACTCATTGGCGATCCAGCAAAATTTGGTTATGTAGCACCAGATGGAACGGTCTTCGTAAAAACTTCAGATGGCGATAAGGCAGTTGGTTCCTATCCCGGAAAAAGTGCTGAAGAAGCGCTTGCATATTTCGTTAGAAAATTTGAAGCAATAGCATCAGAAATTGCTCTCCTAGCCGCACGTATAACAAGTGGCGCAATGGTTCCTTCGGATGCATTGACCTCTGTTAAGAAGTTGCGCGATCAAGTAAAAGAAGTAAACGCAGTTGGCGATTTAGAAGCACTCGCAATTTCAGTTGAACAACTTGAACCACTCATCGAAGGCCACCGTGGTGCTTATGAAGCAAAGAAAGCTGCTGCTGAAGCCGAAAAAGCGGCAAAGCGCGTTCAAGTTTTAGTTGAAAAAGAAAAAATTGTTGTCGAAGCAGAATCACTTGCATTATCTGAGAGTTGGAAAACTACAGGCGATCGACTTAAAGAATTGCTTGCCGAATGGAAATCAGCTCCCCGTTTGGATAAGAAAACTGATGCTGATTTGTGGAAGCGCTTTTCTGCTTCCCGCAATAAATTCGATAAGAAAAGAAGAACTCACTTTGCTAATTTAGAAGCTACAACTGCTGTTGTTACGGATGCTAAAAAGAACTTGGTCGCACAGGCCGAGGTATTAGCGACATCTACTGAATGGGTACCAACTGCTAAGGCTTTCAAATCTCTCATGGATCAATGGAAGGCTGCGGGGCGTGGCAAGCCATCTGATGATGCGAAACTGTGGGCACGATTTAAGAAAGCTCAAGATCAATTCTTCCAAGCTAAAGGTGCTGATCTAGAAAAACGCGAAATAACAATGACTGCAAATCTAGCTAAACGCGAAGAACTTATTGTTCAGATAGAAGCACTTGTTCCTTTTACTGATGTGAAGGATGCGAAGAATAAGTTTAGAGAACTCGCACGCTCGTGGGAAAAGATTGGCATGACAAACCGCGATAAGCGTTCGGCACTTGATGCTCGAGTGAGCAAAGTCGAAGAGGCAATCAAAGTGGCTGAAGCAGAAATTTGGCGCAAAACTGATCCGGCAGCTAAAGCTCGTGCCGCAGAAGTCGTTGCTCAACTTCAAGGCGCAATTGATAACTACGAAAAGATTGCTTCCAAAGCTACTACTACCGGAAATGCCAAAAAGGCAACGGAGGCGTTGGAATCAGCTGCTGCACGACGCATTTGGCTAGAAGAAGCTCAAAAATCTCTAGCCGAATTTAGTTAATTATTGGTTGTTCGATAAACGTCGTAAACGCCTTCGATTGATCGCACGGCACTCAAAACTGCATCCAGATGTGTGGCATCCGCCATTTCAAATGTAAAGCGCGAAATAGCGACTCTGTCTTTAGTAGTGCTCACGGCTGCACTCAGAATATTTACGTGCTGCTCAGATAGTGTGCGAGTGACATCTGCAAGTAAGCGCGCTCGATCTAGCGCTTCAACTTGAATATTTACCAAGAATAAACTTGAGGCACCTTCTAGCCATTTCACTCCAACGATTCGATCATTTTGATGTGTTCGCAAATCATGAGCATTAACGCAATCAGAACGGTGCACAGATATTCCGCTTCCGCGAGTAATAAATCCCATAATCAAGTCTCCTGGAACCGGCGTGCAGCAACGTGCCAGTTTCACTAACACGTCATTGATTCCTTCCACCTTCACCGCGCTACTAGATCGCTTCGTAACTGGTGCTCCCCCTGGAATAAAATCCATAGTGGGTTCAGGGTGGGAATCTTCAACGCCCATAAATTGAACTAACTTATCGATAATTGCAGCGGAGGAAACATGGCCATCTCCCACTGCTGAATACAACGCCGATATATCCGGGTATCTCAACTCATGTGCGAGTTCTAGAAGAGCATGACCTGCAAAAATTTTTTGAAGTGGCAATCCTGCTTTACGCATCTGACGAGCTATAGATTCGCGTCCTGCTTCAATTGCTTCCTCGCGGCGTTCTTTGCTAAACCATGCCTTAATTTTTGAACGCGCCCGTGGACTCTTAACAAAATTAAGCCAATCTCGAGAAGGCGCGGCTGATTCACTTTTATTTATAACAACTTCAACGACGTCGCCATTATTTAATCGTGTATCAAGTGGAATCAATCGCCCGTTTATCTTAGCGCCAGCGCATCTGTTGCCAATATCTGTGTGTACTGAATACGCAAAGTCAACTGGTGTCGAACCACCTGGTAAAGCAACGACACTTCCCTTGGGAGTAAAAACAAATACTTCAGGTGTTCCCAGATCAAACCTGAGTGCTTCTAGAAATTCAGATGGATCTTCTGTCTCTTTTTGCCAATCATGGAGTTGTCGCAGCCAAAGCATCTGAGGAGATGATGAGTTTGTATCAGTGCCATGCTTGTATTTCCAATGTGCAGCAATTCCGAACTCGGCACGAGAGTGCATCTCGAATGTTCGAATTTGTATTTCTATCGCCTTGCCATCTGGTCCGATCACAGTTGTGTGAAGTGACTGATACAGATTGAACTTCGGCATAGCTATGTAATCTTTAAACCTACCTGGTACCGGCGACCACCTAGCATGAATAGATCCAAGTACTGCGTAACAATCTTTCACATCATTTACCAACACTCGAATTCCTACCAGGTCATAAATGTCATTAAAGTCTCGCCCGCGAATAACCATTTTTTGATACACACTAAAGAAGTGCTTCTTTCGCCCCGTTACCGTCGCTTCAATAGAATCCTTCGCAAGATCCTCTTCTACATCTTTAATCACTTCATCAGTGAGGGCATCGCGAGAAGGACTGCGCTCAGCCACTAACCTCGAAATTTCCTCAAACTTCTTAGGTTCTAAAACAGCAAAAGAGAGATCTTCTAACTCCCATTTAATTGCGTTCATACCAAGTCGGTGTGCAAGAGGAGCATAGATATCTAAAGTTTCACGAGCTTTACGCTCAGCACTCTGCGGATCTACGTATTTCCATGTTCGAGCGTTATGTAATCGGTCAGCTAATTTAATAACCAACACTCTGATATCGCGTGACATGGCAACAACCATTTTGCGTACAGTTTCGGCTTCTGCCGTTGGGCCATAACTCAATTTATCTAACTTGGTTACGCCATCAACAAGAGATGATATTTCATCGCCGAAATCACTCTTTAATTGTGGAAGTGAATACAACGTATCTTCGACTGTGTCATGCAGAAGCGCAGCAATAATTGTTGAGTCATTAAGTCCTAACTCCGACAGAATCAGCGCAACTGCAACAGGATGAGTTATGTATTCATCACCAGATTTACGAATTTGTCCAAGGTGTGCTGCTTTTGCGACCTCGTACGCTTTTTCAACTTTTGCTACATCAGAGTTTGGATCATGCTCCTGTAAGGAACTGATCAGAGGCTTTAAGAGTGTGTCCATCTGGGACGCAAATAAGGTTACTTGCGACCTTTACGTTTTGGTTGATTGCGCGGTCCACGTTTTTCAACGATATCACTCGAAGTTGGCAACGTTGTTGTTAGAACCATCGCTCCTCCACGAGCATTAACACGTTTGGCAAGTGCCTTCATAGCTGGTTCGCGTTCACGCATTACTGCTAATAATGGAGTAGCAATGAATATCGATGAATATGCACCGGTGGCTAATCCGATGAAGAGTGCCAATGAAAGATCTTTAAGGGTTCCGGCTCCGAGTAATCCTGCGCCAACAAAGAGAATCGAACCAACAGGCAATAGAGCCATGATTGATGTGTTAGCAGATCGAACTAAGGTTTGGTTGACCGCTAAATTCGCGGCTTGCGAATATGTCATTTTAGAAGTCGCAGTGATAGATCGTGTATTTTCTCGAACCTTATCGAAGACCACCACAGTGTCATACAAGGAATAACCAAGAATGGTAAGAAAGCCAATAACCGTGGCTGGGGTAACATCAAAACCAACAAGTGCGTAAATTCCTACTGTTATAAATACGTCGTGAATAACTGCAACGATTGCAGCGATTGCCATTTTTGGCTCAAAAGCCATTGCAAGATAAAGCATAACTACGGCGATAAATCCGATGAGTCCATATAAAGCTTTACGGGTAATTTCCTTACCCCACGAAGGTCCAACGATCTGTGTATCAATTGAATCAATACTGACATCAAATGTTGAGGCTAAAGAATCTTCTAAAGCATTAGATTTTTCTGTTGCAAGTGTGCCAGTTTGAATACGTACTTTGTCATTTCCCACTAACTGCACAATATTCTCGCCAGTTATTCCTGCAGCAGCAAGGGCTGAATTAGCCTGTGCAACGGT
>WLNM01000039.1 GCA_009699825.1 Actinomycetota bacterium | reverse complement strand
GCTCCAATGATCTGGTCTGGTGGAATGGCATGGATTGCTGACTTCCCAGATCCAAGTAACTTCTGGGGTCCAATCCTTGGTTGTGGCGGAACAGGTGCAGGTGGTTGGAACTGGTCTAAGTACTGCAACAAGGCACTTGATGCAGATGCAACAAAGGCAGATTCAATGACAGATCCAAAGGATGCAGATGCACGCGTTGAGTTGTGGAAGTCAGTCTTCACGCGCGCGATGGATGAAGCTCCATGGATTCCAATCTTCAACGAAAAGCGCATCACCATGAAGTCATCACGACTTGGTGGAGATGACTCACTCTTTGTTGATCCAGTGCATATTCCTGTTAACTACGATCACGTATTTATTAAGTAGTTAAAGACGTATCACTCAAATGCTTCATAGCATTCACTCTAAAGACCATCATTTTGGGTGGGATCACACGATCCCACCCAAAATGGTTCTTTCTCCTGGGTCAACAATTGAAATTGAAACCCTTGATTCTTCTGCTGGACAATTAAATCCTGATTCAACAGTTGCAGATTTAGTTGCTCTAGATTTTGCTCGAGTAAATCCCGTCACTGGTCCTATCTTTATTGAAGGCGCAGAACCAGGGGATGCAATAAAAATTACTTTTAAAGAATTTAATACATCTGGTTGGGGTTGGACAGGAAACATTCCTGGGTTTGGTCTTCTTGCTGATCAATTCACAGAACCCGCACTTCATATTTGGAAATACGATTCTTCAAATCCACAAACATCTTCTTTTGCAGGTGGCGGCACAGTTCCCCTAAAACCTTTCGTTGGAACAGTTGGACTTGCTCCAGCTGAAGCCGGTCTGCACTCTGTTGTTCCACCACGTCGCGTTGGTGGCAATATGGATATTCGAGATATGGCACTTGGTACCGAACTTTTGTTACCAGTAGAAGTTACAGGCGCACTTCTTTCACTGGGTGATACACATGCCGCGCAAGGAGATGGCGAAGTCTGCGGAACTGCAATTGAAAGTCCGATAAAAGTTGTGATTGAAGTTGACTTAGTTAAAGGCGCAAACATTCCGTCGCCACGATTTAAAACTCCAGGTCCAGTATCACGTCACTTAGATACAAAGGGATATCACGTCACAACAGGTGTAGGTCCAGATCTAATGACCTCTGCTCGTGAAAGCGTTTCACGAATGATCGATTTACTTGTTGCAGATAAAGGTATTTCAGCCATGGATGCGTACATGCTCTGCAGCGTTGCAGGAGATCTTCGTATTTCTGAAATTGTTGATATGCCAAATTGGATTGTCTCTTTCTATTTCCCACGTTCAATTCACGAATAAAAATAAACGTTTATACCAATGAGTCAACCTGTCCTTGCTGTTTCTGATTTAGAAATTTCATTTGCAACCGAAAGTGGAAAAAATACCGTTGTCGATGGTGTTTCATTTTCTATCGATGCAGGTGAAGTTCTCGGGCTGGTAGGCGAGAGTGGTTGCGGTAAATCAGTAACTGCAATGAGCCTTGTCTCGCTATTGCCATCACCACCTAGTAAAAGAGAGAAAGGTTCCATTCTCCTTTCAGGTCGCGAAATTGCAGGACTGAGCGAAAACGAGTTACAGAAAATTCGCGGGGCAGAAGTTGGTTTTATTTTTCAAGAACCGATGAGCAGTCTTAATCCAGTTCTTACAATCGGATATCAACTGACAGAGGCGATACTTCTTCACCAAAAAATATCTAAGAGTCAATCACACGAGCGAGCAGTTGAAATGTTGAACCTAGTTGGTGTGAGTGATCCTGAAATTCGCATGAAGCAGCACCCGCACGAACTCTCAGGTGGCATGCGCCAACGCATCATGATTGCAATGGCATTGATGTGTTCACCGAAGTTACTAATTGCTGATGAACCAACTACTGCTCTGGATGTAACAATTCAAGCGCAGATATTAGATCTACTGAACTCTCTTCGTAAGAAATTAGGTATGTCAATTTTGATGATTACCCATGACTTGGGAGTTGTCGCCGAAACATGTAGCAAAGTAGTTGTTATGTATGCAGGAAGAATTGTTGAAAGCGGTCCTGTTGCAGATGTATTTGCACATCCAAAACATCCGTATACGAAGGCTCTTCTTGCTTCTTCACCCCGCGGTGCAGCGCGACAGAGCGAACTTCCAACAATTCCTGGAATTGTTGCAGCTCCATCTGAACGCACAATTGGTTGTTCATTTGCACCTCGTTGCGTTCTTGTCACAGAAAAGTGCAGAGTTGATAAACCTCAACTCACAAGTGATGTACATGCAGTGGAATGTTGGAACGCATGAGTACACAACCACTACTTACTCTTAAAGATATTTCAAAGAAATTTCAAATTAAAGGTAGCAAGAACAGCATTCGCGCAGTCGATGGCGTTTCACTCTCTATAAATCCCGGTGAAACTTTAGGAATTGTTGGTGAATCTGGTTCTGGTAAATCAACGCTCGGACGCCTTGCCCTTCGCCTCATTGAACCAACAACAGGCGAGATCGAATTTGATGGCAAAAAAATTAGTGCACTTGGTTCTACCGAATTACGTCATGCTCGCAGAGAAATGCAGATGATCTTTCAAGATCCCTTTGCATCCCTTGATCCACGGATGAACGTCGAATCAATCATTCGCGAGCCACTTGATATTCATAACATCGGCACCAAAAGCGAACGCAGCGAGTTAGTCAGAAAAACAATTACTCAAGTCGGAATGACAGAAGATGCTCTAACTCGATTCCCTCATGAATTCTCTGGCGGGCAGAGACAACGTATTTCGATTGCTCGAGCAATTATCACTCGACCTAAATTAATTGTTGCCGATGAACCAGTTTCAGCACTCGATGCTTCTATTCAGTCACAGATCCTTAATCTTTTATTAGAATTGCGCCGCGAATTGAATCTAACGTATGTCTTTATTTCCCATGATCTTTCAGTAATTGAACATATAGCCGACAAAGTAGCCGTGATGTATCTCGGCAAAATTGTTGAGTTTGCATCGGTAGAAGAGATATTTTCTAATCCTCAGCACCCTTATACAAAGGCTTTAATCTCTGCTGTTCCTCAAATAAACCCAGAGCATCGCACTGATCGCGTTGTTCTTACTGGCGATATTCCAAGTCCATCTTCTCAACCCAGCGGATGTCACTTTCATCCACGGTGCCCAATTGCGCAGCAACAATGCACCGATGTCGAACCGGTATTGCGAAACATTAACTCTGTAACGCATCAAGTTTCATGTCATTTAGCCACAGGAGGTGATCTGAGATGAGCACTCTTAAGCGATTAATAAAGAGAAAAATTGCACTCTTCTCTTTCATCGTCATTCTGCTTATTGTTTCAGCAGCTATTTTTGCGCCCCTTATTGCGCCGTATGATCCAAGTAAACAATTTACTGAAGGACTCACACTTCAAGGTGCGCCACTACCTCCAAGTTCTCAATTTCCAATAGGCACAGATCTTTTGGGTAGAGATTTACTCTCACGTCTTATTTATGGCGCAAGAACTTCGTTATTTATTGGTCTACTCGCTAATGGCTTTGCAGTTGTTCTCGGAACCTTTATTGGAATTGTCGCTGGCTTTCTTCGAGGTCGCACAGGTTCGATCATCATGCGCTTTACCGACCTGATGATGGCATTTCCTGCACTTTTACTTGCAATTACTTTGGCAGCAATTTTCTCGCCAAGTTTATTTATTGTGGCTTTGGTAATAGCCATGGTCAACTGGGTTCAAATCGCTCGCGTGATTTATACGCAGACAATTTCAATCTCTGAAAAAGAATTCATTGAAGCAGCACGCAGTTTAGGTGCAACAAATTCACGAATATTACGCAAACACATCTTGCCTCACCTTGCACCGATTGTGATGGTCTGGGCAACTCTTGGTATCTCAACAACAGTATTACTCGAAGCGACGCTTTCATTTCTCGGTATCGGCGTACGCCCACCTACGCCTAGTTGGGGAAACATTATTTTTGAAAATCAAACATATTTCTCGAGTGCGCCTTGGCTCGTCTTTATCCCCGGCTTTGCGATTATTTTGCTTGCGTTGGCATTTAATTTCCTCGGAGATGCACTCCGAGATGAGTTAGATCCAACACAGAGAGGGCGTCGATAATGAAGATTTACATTCTGCGCCGCCTCATTCAATCCTTCTTTATTCTTATCGGCGTTACTTTCATAACCTTCTTATTGCTCTATATCTTGCCGGCAGATCCTGCGCGCCAGATTGCTGGCCGAAGTGCGACACCAGAGGCCGTAGCAAATATTCGTGCGCAACTAGGTTTGGATCAACCACTCTTTGTTCAATACTGGCACTACTTAATTAATTTATTCCAAGGTGACTTCGGACGTTCCTACCTTCAAAAAACCGATGTTGCAGAACTCATTCAAAGTCGCCTGACACCAACGCTTATCTTGATGTTCTCTGCAATCTTTATTGAACTCCTCTTTGGTTTGGCCGCAGGTATTTACTCCGCAACAAAGCGCGGTAAAACTGGAGATAAATCAATCATGGTCCTCTCCTTTATTGGTGTTTCATCGCCACAATTTATCGCAGCAATTCTTGTGCTCTATATATTTGCGGTAAAACTTCATTGGTTTCCAATCGGTGGATACGGAACTTTTGCACACCTTGTCTTACCTGCGCTGACACTCGGTATTTTAGGAAGTGGTTGGTACAGCAGAGTCATGCGTTCGAGCATGATCGATATTTTGCGACAAGATTACATTCGTACTGCGCGTGCAAAAGGTGCACGAGAGAATCGCGTTATTTTCGTACACGCATTTAGAAATGCTGTACTTCCAATTGTTGCCATGATTGGAATAGATATCGGAATATTTATGAGCGGTATCGTCGTTGTTGAATCAGTATTTGGCTGGCCAGGAATTGGACAATTAGCGTGGCAAGCAATTCAACGCGTGGATATTCCAATAATTATGGGAGTTACTCTCGTTTCAGCGATTGCAATCGTCATTGGCAACCTCGTAGCCGATTTATTGGCTCCATTTGTTGACCCGCGAATCAAGAACTCATAATCAAAGGCATGTAAGGGACCCCGTTGAGTGGGACAATTTAGACAATGTCTGGGCTGACTGGGCATCAGTTTTTTTACGAGATGAGCCTTGTGCAACTCAACAATACGGCGACGAATCTTCGCAATCAGATCCGCCGTAAATCAATAATCTCTGCCGCAATTCTCTTAGTATTTGGTTTACTTTCTCACATCACAATTCCAGCCAATGCAGCCCAGACATCAGCGAACAAACCACGATATGTAAAATTTGATGAAACTGACGGTACTGGTTGTTACAAGTGGGAGGATCAATTGGTTTCAAGTGAACCAAATTTGTCGCCCCGTATCCCAAGCTATTTGGGCAAGCAAGCTGCAAAGGTCCCGTGTGCAAACAGACATCATTTGGAAACTTTTGTAAATATGGATAAATCAAAGTTTCAAAGTCTTGGCAAACCGTTCTCGAAAGCTAAAAAATATTGCCTAAAAGTTTTTGATTCTAAAAAGAAAAATATCAGTTCCGCAACCGTGGACATCCAATTACTGTCCGTAAACTCTTCTGGCGGGGTACGCAGATATTTCTGTACAGTGCTTGGAGAAAATTATGTTGATGAGGCTAATACCGCGTACTACGTATATAAAGAATCAATCAGACCTATCCTAAAAATTAATATGGGGGAGTAAGCAGATGAAAATACCTGGACTTTCAATGATTTTAAGAAAACCAACAAAACCTATTCATTGGTTAATCCTCGGATTATTATTTTCAGCTTTATGGATTCCGCGCCTCAGTTTATTTTCTGCCGGAGCTTTTGATGTATGTGCTGATGTGCCAAATTCATTAATCCAGCGCTCACATTCGGCAGCGCATGCAAACTCTTCAGCACCAGATAGCCAAATTAAAACGGATATGTGTGGGGTTTCATTCGCAATTATGACAAGTCAATTTGGACTTGCCACGCAAACAGTTCCGCAAATTCTTGGAAGTGCACCACGTTCCATGTCACGAATGGCAATTTCTAGTGCACATCCCGTAACGTTACACAGCCGTCCGTCTGCAACAAGAAAGCTGTACTTGGATTTTGATGGTTATACATTCCCTGAAGTGAGTGCGTGGTTTGGTGCAGGTGTATGGACAATCAATGCTGGCACTCAATTCCGTGGAATTTCATTGGATGAGGACCAAACAACTTTTTCAGTTGAAGAGAATACTTACATTCAGCAAATTTGGGCCGGCGTAGCAGAGGATTTTTCGGCATTTGATTTAGATGTAACAACGGAAGATCCTGGTACGGATGGCTTATCGAGGAGCGATTTCAGTGATTTAAATTTTGGTACAACTGCTGTGATTTCAGATGAATTCACAAGATCACTTCAATGTAGGTGCGGCGGAATCGCATATGTTGGAATTGTTGATTTTGAATCAGCGGATTCAACTCCAAATCCTTATGCGCCATCTTTTGTATTTAGGAAACAACAATCAGATGCAGATTTTTTGAGTGCACAAGATTCCTCCGGAGTAATTTCACACGAAGTAGGACATAATCTTGGATTGGGACATGATGGAACGGTTGGCAATGCCCTTAGCGATGCATATTACCCAGGGCATTCCAATGGTTTATGGGCACCAATCATGGGTTCTTCTTACGGCAATGCCATGACTCAGTGGAGTAAGAACGAATATCAAGATGGAAAAGTCACATCAGAACCCGATTATTCAGATGCTTGGGATTACGATCCAGATCTGGATTCTTGGAGTTATCTGGGTTGCACTTCTGATGCCTGTAAGGATGATTTTAATGTTATTCAAGAAAATCAAATTCCGTTAGCAGCAGATGATTATCAAGATTCCGCCGACACCGCATACAACCTGAGTGGTTTAAGTTTTTCAAAAGACGGATATATAGGACCAAATTCTGATGTTGATTTATTCAAATTTGTTTTAACAGGCTCCACGAAAGTCACTCTTGATGCATCCGTGAGTTCTATTTCTCCAAATTTAGATATTAAAATGACGTTATATAACGCATCTGGAGCGACTTTACTAGAGAATGATGAGACAGTTTCGCAAGATGCAGAGAACAATCCAACAAACTTATCGGCTCAAATATCTTCATATTCTTTAAGTGCGGGAACTTTCTATGTATCAATAGAAGGGACAGGTGCTCTTGATCCATTAACTGATGGATATTCGCAATATGCAAGCGTAGGCAAATACACGCTCAGCGGAAGTATTGGTGAAGCTCCGTCATATACAACCGGACTCAGTATTAGTGGAACGCAAAAAGTGGGACAAACCCTGACTGCAAACAAGGGCACGTGGACTGGTTACCCAACACCGACATACACATACAAATGGCAATTTTTAGATGGCGGCACATGGACAAACCTTGCGGATTATTCTGCTGTTGCCACTTATAAACTAACCTCTAGCGAAACAAACAAAAAAGTTAGAGTTATTGTCAAAGCCACTAATACCCTCGATTCTGATGAATCTACATCCGCCGAAACTTCTGCAATTGCTGGCCCTCCATGGGTACGAACCCCGAATTTAACTCTTTCTGGAACTGCGCGTGTAGGTGAAACACTTTCTTACACTGATGGAACAACGTGGCAGGCTAATCCAACTGTTACACCGACATATCAGTGGTACCGCTGTAAAGCCGCAAAGTTAGCGACAACTTCTTCTAAAACTACTGCTCTTTCGGGTTGCACCGCGATCTCGGGGGCAACGTTAGATACATACACGTTACGAAATAGTTCCGGAAATGTTGACATCGCAAAATATATTACTGTCGCAGCAACCGGCAAAAATACGAATGGAACATTGATGTTGTGGGCCGCAAGTACTGCCAACGCGATCACGCAAGCCCCATCAAATACCGTACTACCTTCGATTTCTGGAAAAGTGAAAGTGGGTACCACATTAACCGCTAAGTTCGGCACTTGGTTAGGTTTTCCTGTTCCAACTTATACGTATCAATGGCAATACTTAAACGGCCCGAGTTATGCCGATATTGATGGCGCAACGATGGCTAAGTACAAAGTAACTTCAGATGTAATCGGTAAAAAAATTAGAGTGAAAGTCGCTGGTACTAATACTGTAGATAGCCAACCTGCGAATTCGGCAGCCACTACAGAAGCAGTTGGCCCACCTTCGGTTAGTTCTCCAGGATTAACCATAGCTGGTACTCCTGATGTTGGCGGAACAATTACAGCTACCGACATAAGTACATGGATCGCTTTTCCATCGGTGACTCCGACTTATCAGTGGTACCAATGTAAGTCAGTAATTCCACTGGCAACAAAATCAACTAAGGCATCAGCACTGTCTGGATGTAAAGCAATCTCTGCACAAACTTCTTCGACTTATCAATTGCAAGCCGGAGACAAAGATAAGTATGTGACGGTTGCAAGATCCGCAAAAAATAGCGCTGGTACGCTCGTGCTCTGGTCTGCAAGCACAAGTGTTGTTCTACTAACGCCTCCTTGATTTCTACCTTAATTACTGTTAATTTTCACTCGCTTGCTTATTGGGAAAGTAAAAACTCCTAAAAAGTAAGTGGCGTTGTGTCTAGCGAAGTCCGGTTTAATTCCGGCGCTGTCCCGCAACTGTAAAGGATCGAAAGATCTAAGCCAGGTCGCCTGGCAGAACGCCGAAGTATCCGACCTCGGAGGAAGGTCGGGCCTCTAAGCGTCATTGCTTT
>WLNM01000038.1 GCA_009699825.1 Actinomycetota bacterium | reverse complement strand
GTTGTTAATGAGAATGCTGCTTTGTCAGAACCAGGTAACTGCATCGTCATGTAATAAGGAGGTTGGTTTCCAGCATTGGCACCAAATGTTGATGGATCGCGAGGTACGCGCCAGAAGTCTTGACCACCATAAAACGCTGCGGCAGTTTGTACGTGGTACGCGCTCAAAATATCGCGCTGAATTCTAAACATATCTTCTGGATAACGGATGTGCTCCATTAACTGATCAGAAATTTCTGACTTAGGTTTGATGCTCTTTGGAAATGCTTTAGACCATGTCTTAAGAACAGGGTCATTCTCATCCCATTGGTACAAACTAACTGTTCCATCGTAAGCATCAACTGTTGCTTTTACAGAGTTACGAATGTAGTTAACACTCTGATTTCCCTGTGCAGTAATTGATGTTGAATTCGCTGTCAGTGCATCAGATGTTGCGTTTGAAAGAGTCGTCTTGCGTGAATACGGATATCCCGCACTGGTGGTGTATCCATCGATAATCCACAAAATGCGTCCATCAACGAGAGCTGGATATGGATCTCCATCGAGTGTTAACCAAGGAGCAACTTTTGCAACACGATCGCGTGGGCTTCTTTCAAACAAAATCTTTGAATCTTTATTAATCAAGTTCGAAAGCAAGATGCGTTGTTCTTGATACTTAAGAGCAAAAACTAATTTATTAAAGAGTGAGCCAACTGGAACTCCACCCTTACCTGAATAAGTTACGTTCTTCTGTCCATTAGCAGATGCATCATCTGGGTAATCGAATTCGACTGGATCACCAGTTGCAGATCCACCAATGATTGAATAATCAGGAACGTTTTCGCCGAAGTAAACGCGTGGCTCGAAATCACCAAGTCCCTTAGTTGGTGGAAGATCGCCAACGATAAATGATGGTTTGCCGTCAGCATCGCGAACATTTCCGTATGCGGCTACGAAACCAAAACCGTGTGTGTATACAAGGTGATCGTTAATCCAGTTACGACTTGGGTTGCCATCAATATTTAGTTCGCGAATCGCGACAATTGTGTCGTGTGAAACTCCGTCTACTTTATAACGATCGACATCCAGGGATGCGCCGAAGGTGTAGTACGGCTTGATTTGTTGAAGTTGTCTAAATGTAGGCGAAAGTACATTCGGATCCATCAGGCGAATATTGGAAATTGTTGCTGCATCTTTTGATAACTGTCCAGCTGATGCGTTAAGGGTTGCTTGAAAATCCTTTACCTCAACGGCAGATAATCCAAATGCATCACGAGTGGCATCAATATTGCGTTGGATAAAAGGTGCTTCCTTAGAAGACTCACTTGGCTTTACTTGAAATTGTTGAATTGCTGCAGGATAAATTCCAGCAATTAAAACTGACGAAATAACTAAGAGTGCAGTACCGGCTGCTGGAAGTAGCCAAGATTTGCGGACAATATTTGCAAAGAAGAGCAGAGAACAGATCACAGCAATACCGGCCAAGATTGCCTTAGCGGGTAGTAGTGCGTTTACATCTGTATAAGTCAGACCCGTAATTAATTTATTATCCTTAAGTGCCAGCGCATATCGATCGAGCCAGTACGCAGCAGCCTTGAGCAATACAACAAGACCTAACAACACTGAAAGTTGTACCCGTGCTGCAACGGTTGTGCGCTCTTGTTGAACTTGTGGACGAATTCCACCATATAAGTAATGTGCGATTGCAGAACCAATAATTGCAAAGACAAGGGTTGAAATTGCCCATGCGACAAATGCTTGATACATCGGTAACTTAAATGCAAAGAATGAAATATCCATCCCGAATTGAGGATCTACTACGCCAAACGGAGTTGAATTCTTAAATAGCAGCCACGTTTCCCAGAGTTGAGATGCAGATGATCCACCAAAATAGAAGAGAACAAGTGAAAGTCCAATGAGGACAAGGCGACGAATTGGTTCGATCTGCGAACGGTAGCGTTCAAGATTATCTGCTTCGACAGTTAGTGGGACGTATAAAGGGCGCTTACGAAAAGCGATGTAGATATTTAAAGTGATAACAAGTGAAGTTGCTAAACCTGCTACGGCAAAGACTGCTGCTTTAGTGAGCAGAATTGTTGACCAGACTTCCGTGAAATTAACTGATTTAAACCAGAGCCAATCTGCATAAAATCCACTAAGACTTACGAGTGCAATTGATGCAACGACCAATATCGCGATAACAATTGGAAGCGGTCCTCGGCGGCGGCGGTTAAAGTTTAAATTCGGGAAGTTTCTAGTCATGAGTCAAAGATACTAAATTCGACACTGCTTCTGCCACTTAAGCAGTATTTAGGCTGTTTTTATACAGACCATGCCTAATTGTTCAGGCGAACTATTTGCAGATAGGGCCCTAACTGCATCATCAATCGTTTTAATCGCATAGATAGTTATTCCATCTGGAACAGAAGTGATCTCTGGGCAATTAGAACGTGGTGCAAGGAAAATTGTCACACCTACTCGATGTGCTGCGATTAATTTTTCGTCAATGCCGCCAATTGGTCCAACATTTCCCGATGGATCAATAGTTCCGGTACCAGCAACTTGTCTACCTTTTAGTAAATCTTGCGGAGTTAACTCTTCAATAACACCGAGAGTGAAAATCATTCCCCCACTTGGTCCACCAGTTTCTTTCACATCTAAAGTAATTAAAGAAGAATCTACTGACGGTAAATCTGGGTAATTCTTTTTCATATATGTAAGTGCCACAGCTTTGGCTTTATCTTGCGAAGTTGTCATATCTTGTTTAGCTTCTTTATCAATTACTGCTGAACTCACATGGTCGGGATAGAGGACTGAGCGAGGAAAAATTCGAGAATCGCCTTGCAGCCATCCGTAAACAATTTCGCCAGAAAACATTGCAGATCCTGGACTTGTAACACGCACTGCTAATAAATATAACGAACCTGTTGGCTTGTAAGCATTTTCAGATTTTATGGAAATAACTTTATTTAGTACATCAGTTGCGCCACCGGGCATTACGACTACAAAAGGTAGAGGTGCAAAGAGTGCAAAACCAAAAAAGATAACAATGATTGCTTTAATTGCGATTGGCAGTGAAGAAAAACGCATTACTGAGGTGGCGTGCGATCTTGGTTGGAATTCGGAATTTCATTTCGCATTGGATCATTGCGATTAACAGGAGTGTGGTCGTTGGGATCTCTAAAGGTGCTTTGGAATTCTTTAAATTTTCCTATTGAACGACTTGTTTCAGATTCAAAACGATTCTTGAACTTGGTAACCCACACCACGTAACCTAAAGCGCCAATTAAGCCCGCAGCAGGTATTACCCACCAAATCAGAGCAACGAATGAACTGGACATGTTCATAGCCTAGACGCTGCTGGGTAGAAACGTTGCTGGAATTATTTTCTTTCACCGTGCGTTATAGGTAAAGGCACAACTACGATGTGAAGCGAAGAAGTTAGCTAAATCTGGCTTTAAGGAAGGTTCATGATTTCGCCATTTGGTTTCACTCCAGATGATGGTTCCGATGAGAACCCGGATGAGATGACCCCTGAACAGATTGCTGCAATGCTCGCGCAGATGCAGAAGCAAGTCACAGAAGAGTTTCAAAAACTAGGAATCAATCCGGCGGGATTTAATTCTCCATTTTCTGCCGGAGCCGAATCACTTCCTAAGAGCATCGTTCGCGATACCGCTAAGAAAATTGTTGCAAGTGCAGGCTCGCTTCCGGTCGGAAACATAGATTCAACTGTTGTGACTCAAGCCAGTTCAATCGCCCAACTCTGGCTCAACGAAGCCACTGACTTTGCTCCACTTACAAGTGCGACCAGAACACTAAGCCGTGCTGACTGGGTCGATTCAACGCTTTCGGGATGGCAAGTAACAGTGGAACCATTGGCAAGTGGCTTGGCTGCGGCGGTATCTGAGCTTATGCAGCAAGCAATAGAGCAAGGCCAGGGCGATGAAACGCCAATGCCCCTTGAAACTATTGCCACTTTGCTTCGCTCATTTATTAGCGCATTAATCGCAACTCAATTGGGCCATTCAGTTGGATCACTCGCATCATCTGTAACCGGAATCCATGATGTCGGTTTACCCCTAATAGATCCTGTAATACCTGCACTGGTTCCTGAAAACATTGCCTTATGGTCCCAAGATCTTGAAATTCCGAAGAGTGAAATAACACTTTTCCACGCAATTCGCGAAGAGGCGGTTGCACGCTTATTCGATAGCAATCCATGGCTTGTTTCCTATATTCGCACAGCTATTTCTGAATACGGAAAAGGTATTCATATAGATATTGATGCCATTCAACGTCAAGCACAAGAAGCAATGGAATCTGGAAATATAGATCCAAGTAATCCTGAAAGCTTCACACTTGCACTTGGTGAAGGAATGTTTACGCCTGAAGAGTCACCAACACAGCGTGCAGCTCTAACAAAACTAGAAACAGTCTTTGCGCTAATTGAAGGCTGGACCGATGAAGTCACAACCCTTGCAGTCAGTGATCGACTTCCATCAATAGAAGCTTTACGCGAAACATTTCGTAGACGTCGTGCGACTTCAGCGCCAACACAACAATTATTCAAATCTCTATTTGGTTTAGAAGTCTCGCCACGTTTATCAAGGGAAGCAGCAAACTTCTGGAGAGTAGTTCGTGAAAAAGAGGGCGTTACTACTCGCGACAAAATTTGGTCCTCGCTCTTGCCATCACCGGAAGATCTCTTAGATCCAGAAAACTTCCTCAAGAGCTCTGAAGTTCCAGATGACTTATCTGGGTTGCAGTAACTTCAAGAATTCCTTGCAACTTCTCACTCGTTAATTTACGATAATGAAAAGCGAAGCCCCCGGGTACTCATCCTGTATCTGCCTTCCCCTTGCAGATATAGAACGGTTATCCGAGGACTTCGTAGTCGCAAAGTACGACAGAAGAGAGTCATAATCAACTGAACACCGCTTTGACAAGAGGACTTTTTTTGATATATGGCAAAATTTTTTCGGCGTTTTATTCAATAAATTAAGTTGCAAAAACCCTTCTGCAGGTACCTTGTCTCTGTGACCCTCAACCATTCCATTACACATGTCGTCAATGAGGGTGATGATGGTGGCGAAGTAACCCTTCCTGGAATCTCAGAGGGCGAAATAGTTGTGCTTCGCTCCAAGCGGCGCAAGAAAAGTATCTCTGCATACCGCCAAGGCGGGCGAATAATCATTTCTATTCCAGCACGCATGAGTAAAGCCGATGAACGAAGTGTTATTCCCGAGATGATTGCCAAAATTCGTGCTCAAGAAGCTGGTGACTCACCATCTGAAACACTTTTACTCGATAGGGCTGTGCAATTATTAGAAGAGTTCGCTCCGGAGATTATTCAACGTCCGAAGTCCGTCAATTGGCGTGCGATGCGCGAGCGCTGGGGATCGTGCACATCAGTTGATGCAACCATTCGAATTTCAGATCGCCTCAAAGGTGCACCTTCATACGCCCTTGATTACGTCCTCTTTCATGAAGTGATCCATCTGCACTACTTCGACCATGGTCCAGAGTTCAAGGCTGCATTAGCCCGATTTCCCGAGGAGAGCCGAGCTGAGGCGTATTTAGAGGGGTTTGAGGCTGCTGAACGGCGTTATATGCCCCCAGCGGTGCTGCCAGGCGCTCAAGTCCTATAAAAATTTCCCACAATTACGCTTGATATGTGCCCATTTGAGCGTGAGCGGGGGTATCGTCATGCTTGCACGCCTGCTCCGTAGTGGGAAAAATCCCATAGGCAAGCATGCGTCGATTGGAGAAAAAAATGGCAGAGACATACAAAGGTGACGCTTATTGCGTTAAGTGCAAAGAGAAGCGTGAATTCGAGGGAACCGTAAAGGTCTCAGACTCTGGTCGTCGCATGGCACAGGGCATCTGCCCAGTTTGTGGCACCAAGGTGAACCGCATTCTCGGTAAGGCTTAATACGAGCCCATTTAAAAGCACTTTTAAGAAAACCCCCGCAGGCAGATATTGCTTGGTGGGGGTTTTCTTTGTCTAGGTTTTCACATTGCGTCACATGTGATTACGCAGAGCGAGAAATTCGTGTGCGCATACACAGATTCGGCTGCGCACACCGGCTGGCGCAGAATTTAACGCCATTGTGCGCAGATGAAAATACACACAGTAGATACACATGAGATCGATTTATTACTTATTCGTCCACGGCTTAAAAGAGGCACAATTGTTCTCTCATTAACTGATTCGCTCATTGATGGGAATCGCGTATTTGTTGGTTGCAACGGTTCTGGAATCGAATGTGAAGCAGTTGGCATCAGATCAATTATTGCCGCATTCGATGGCAAGAGCAGCGCCGCAGAAATTGCTACCGCGCTCGCGATTGACTCTGAGATTATCTGCCAAGTTATTAGCCAGTTGCTTACTGCAGGCTTTCTTGATTATTTGGTCACACAAATAATTGCACCTGGTCGATTTAAAGAACAAGATCAAAGCGCTGATGCTGGATACATTCAATTGCAATCTAAAATTACACCAGAGTTATCTGCAACAACATGGATTGCAGGTGTTAAAGATGGCGGAGTTGAAGTGCTGACTAATCGCCGTTTAGCGTTGATTGAAATATCTGGAGAAAATAGAGTTGCAACACAGTTGTACGGAATATTGCTTGCAAGTGGAGTGACGCAAACCAAGATGGCATCAGCATCCAGACGTGACCGTGCGCGCATTGGATACCAAGATATGTGTGCTGGATTGATTACAAGTAGTGATGTCGGCTCTAACTATCAACATACACTCGATGAAAAGTCTCGTGAATTAGCGCTATTCCCCAACAAAGATATATCTGGAGTTGATGAGATCCCAGAAGTATTTCTTAAGATTTTTATTGGAAATGGCCACGAATCACTCATTGCACAGAGCATGAGTGAAGATGAAATTCATTTGATTGTTGCAGCCCCTGATGGGCCATCAATCGAAATTGGACCACTGGTTATCCCTGGGAAAAGCGCTTGCTCTCGTTGCGTCACACTTGCGCGAAGTGATCAACATCCCCGTTCTCGAGAAATAGATATTTTCCGAAGCACGCATACTGAATTAGAAATTCCAGTAACAATTGTGCACTTTGTTGCGGCACAAATTGCTTCTGAAATACTTCGGTTTATCGATACGAAGAAATCAGCTCTAATTTCTACACGGGTGCGCACCAACTATCTAGATCTCTGTAATCCTCAACACATTCGCTTTGCACGCCACCCATTGTGTGGGTGTTCCTGGCGCTAATTTGCCAGTAACTTCTCATCGGCTTCACCGCGCGTACTTTCTCAAGATGCTAATTGTGCAATTTTCTCGCAGAATATCCCCGTGGCCAAAGACAAAGTTCAAGAAACCGAGATCCCTCGCTCTGGCGCTGTGCGTTCAGCGAAGATGGTTTCTATTCCACTTGGTCTAGCAGGCCGTGGTGCAGTTGGACTTGGTCGTCAATTAGTTGGTCAATCAGGTTCTGTAGTACTTGCAGAGATTCAAGAAAAAACTGCAGAGCAATTATTTAAAGTTCTTGGCGAACTAAAAGGTGGCGCCATGAAATTCGGTCAAGCGCTCTCTGTCTTTGAAGCAGCGCTTCCGGAAAATATTGCAAAGCCATATCGAGAAACTCTTACAAAACTACAAGAGTCAGCACCGCCGCTTCCTACTCGAGTTGTTCATAAAGTTTTGGCAAAAGAACTCGGCGAAAATTGGCGAGATAACTTTGCAAGCTTTGAGGATAAAGCAACTGCGTCGGCCTCTATTGGCCAAGTTCACAAAGCGGTTTGGAAAGATGGTCGCTCTGTTGCAGTAAAGATTCAATATCCAGGGGCCGCTGAGGCACTTATTTCAGATCTCAATCAGATTCAACGCTTCTCAAAGATTTTCCAACTAGTAATGCCCGGCCTGGATATGAAGCCACTTCTAGAAGAGTTGCGTGCTCGCATCATCGAAGAAGTTGATTACATGTACGAAGCTGAAGCTCAAACTACATACGCCGCCGCATACGATGGCGATCCAGATATCGCGATTCCTAAAGTTGTAATGGCATCTGACAAAGTTTTGGTTAGCGAATGGCTTGAAGGTAAGCCACTTGCACATGTCATTAAGAGCGGCACACAAGAAGAGCGCAATAACGCTGGAATTAAATTAGCTCGCTTTCACTTTACTTCTCCTATCCGTGCAGGTTTATTACACGCAGACCCACATCCAGGAAACTTCCGAGTATTAGCCGATGGACGTTTAGGTGTACTTGATTTTGGTGCATGTAACCGCTTACCCAATGGTTTCCCAGAGCCATTTAAGAATTTACTAAAGAACGCTCTCGATGATGATGCGCAGGCACTGTATGAAGGTTTCAAAAAAGATGGATTTATTCTTCCTGAAGTAGAAGTAGATCCTGATTTAGTTCTTGAATTCCTTGTTCCACTTGTAGAACCTCTTCGCACAGAAACATTCAAATACTCACGTGAATGGTTGCGCGATCAGAGTGCCCGCGTTGGAGACCCACGTAATCCAACTGCAAAGATTGGTTTCCAATTAAATTTACCTGCCGAATATGTATTAATTCACCGCGTAACAATGGGCACTACCGGAATCTTCTGCCAACTAGAAGCTGAAGGCCGTTGGCTTGATGAAGCGATTATCTGGCTTCCAGAAATCACGCCAGCTTCGCTGACTCGTTAAAAAGCAATGAGCGAGCGCTGAAGTTAAATCAGCACCCGCTCATTACTCTATGCAGCGATACGTGGCCGTCCCGCTTTACGTTTAC
>WLNM01000037.1 GCA_009699825.1 Actinomycetota bacterium | reverse complement strand
GAACGTTGTCATATGTGACAAGTTCACCTGTTTCAAAAATAACTTTGAGATGTGCTTTGTCTGCACAGATTTCCTTGATTAGAACAATTTCATTGAATACATCTATGTAACGACCTGATAAAAATGCTCCGCGGTCTATAACCATATCTATTTCCGAAGCACCAGCTGCAATTGCATCTTTTGTATCTTGAATTTTCACTTCCATAGACGCGCGTCCAGATGGAAATGCAGTGGTGACAGCGGCAACAGGAACGTGAGAGCCACCGATTAAATCTAAATGCTTTCTAGCAATCGAAACCATGTCGTTATAGACGCACACTGCGCCAACACTTGGAACGGAGAGATCATTTGGATTCGGACGAACTGCTTTAGCACACAGGGCTTGAACCTTATCTTCTGTATCGGCGCCTTCGAGAGTCGTGAGATCCACCATCGAAATTGCGGTATCAATTGCCCATCGTTTACTTGAAGTTTTAATACTTCTAGTCGCAAGCATTGATGCACGTGCATCTGCACCGACGGCATCTACACCAGATAATTTGTTTAAAAAAGATTTTAAGGAGGAATCAGAGCCATCAATGAGACCGTAGTACTTCATATGCCCCACCCGATCTCTCGAAATCTAAGAGAGCAATTCTCTCAGTGAAGGGCGCAATTGTTCAAGTAGCGAAAGTGCAATTGATTTATCGAGGTTGACTATTTCAACGTAACACTTCATTTTAGGCTCTGTTCCGCTCGGACGAATAATGATTCGAATATTTTTTTCAAGTACAAAGCGCATTCCATCAGTCGGTGGCAAATCATTGCTGGGATGAGATAAATCATCAAAAGTTAACACTTTTAAACCGGCGATCTTTTTTAGTGGATTCTTTCTCAAGCTAGACATTATTTTCGAAATTTGAGCAATTTCATTGACTCGAATAGAGATTTGTTCTGTTGCATGAAATCCGTAGGATTCCCAAATTTGATCCAGTAGATCAAGCAGAGTCTTATTCTCTGCCTTTAAATCTGTTGCTATTTGAGCAATCAATAAAGCAGCAGAAATACCATCTTTATCATTAACTGTTTTTGAATCAACACAGAATCCAATTGCCTCTTCGTAGCCAAAGCTAAGCTCGGAAACCTTTGCAATATATTTAAAACCGGTCAATGTTTCGTAAAAATCTAATCCATAATGCTCTGCAATTTTCGACAAAATTGAGGAAGATACAATTGAATTAGCTAGCGCTCCCGAAGGATTATTTCTCGCAATAGTCTCACCTAAAATTGCTCCAATTTCATCGCCTCGTAGCGCTCTCCAATGTGAATCGCGATCTTTTATGGCGACCGAACATCGATCTGCATCTGGATCATTTGCAATCACCAAATCTGCATCAAAAGAATTTGCAGTTTCTAGCGCAAGGTCCAGTGCGCCATTTTCTTCGGGATTAGGAAATGGGAGTGTTGGAAAATTCGGATCTGGTTGTGCCTGAGCGTCGACAAGAATGAGTGAAGGAAATCCAGCACGGTGAAATACTCGCTGCAGCGTTTTGGTGCCAACGCCGTGCATTGCCGTATAAACAATTTTGAGATCACCTGGTCGTGGAGCCAATAGTTTCGTTCTGTCAACGTATTTTTCGACAATATCCTCACCAAGAGTATTCCAATCATGTGTGCGAGGAATAGATTTCAATGTTTGTATTTTCTCAATTTCTGCTGAAATTTCTTTATCGGCTGGCGAGATTATTTGTGAACCACGATAGTTAATTCCTTCTACTTTTCCACCTAAGTACACTTTGTATCCATTATCGCTGCTTGGATTATGGCTAGCCGTCACCATAATTCCTACGTCGGCATTTAATTCATTGACAGCAAAAGCTAAAACAGGTGTTGGTAAGGGGCGCGGCAGAACAGAAACCGCAAACCCTGCTCCGCTAAATATTTCTGCACTTATTTCTTGGAAAACATCAGATCCATGTCGAGCGTCTCGACCAATCACAACGGAAGTGAGGGAGTGTGTTTTCATATATTGAACCAATCCCGCTGCAGTTCTCCCAACTACCGCTTGATTCATACATGAGGGACCTGGCCCAAGTGGACCACGCAACCCAGCAGTTCCAAATTGTAAGAAACCTGAAAAGTATTTGCGGATACTTAATTCATCATTAGATTCGAGGAGTGTTCTTAATTGTGTAGCAGTGACTGGATCTGGATCATCTTCGATCCATGCTTTTACCTCAGCTAAAAGTTCTGAATCCATAAACCTAGAGTAACTTCGGAATAACTTCCTTGAGAAGTGTTCCCATGCGAGTTGCTGCAGCTTTTCCAGCAGCAATAACTTCTTCATGATTGAGTTTTTCACCAGTGACCCCAGCGGCCGCATTCGTCACTAATGAAATACCAAGTACTTCAGCACCGAGTGCATGAGCAGCAATAGCTTCTGGAACCGTAGACATACCTACTAAATCTGCTCCCATTGCTCGCATCATTAAAATTTCGGCAGGAGTTTCATATGTAGGTCCGCGCCAATGAACATAAACTCCCTCGGCAAGAGAAGAATCTGCTTGTCTTACAATTGCCCGAATTCGTTTGCTGTATAAATCTGTGAGATCTACAAAGTGTGCTCCGATTAAAGGTGATGTTGCTGTTAAGGAAATATGGTCGCGTATCAAAACTGGCTGACCAACTGAATAGCTTGTATTTATTCCGCCACAGGCGTTTGTGAGAATTACAATTTTGCAACCAGCTTTGACAGCTGTTCTAACCCCATGAACTACGGGCTCAATACCTTTGCCTTCATATAAATGCGTGCGTCCAAGGAAAACGAGTGCACGAAGAATTTTGTCGCCACTCTTAATTGAGTATGAACGAATTTTTCCAGAGTGACCTTCAACTGCGGGAGGAAGAAAACCTGTAATTTCATCAGCATCACATTCAAAATCTGGTGAACCCAAAACCGACACCGCATCTACCCAACCTGAACCCATAACTAATGCGATGTCGTGAGAGAGCACGCCTGTGCGCTTTGCTATTTCAGAAGCGGCTTGCTCTGCAGCTTTCAGCGGATCGCTATAAAGCAGTTGGTTATTTGTCATGCGTCAATAATGTCACAAAGTGTACTGCCGCTTGAAACAGTTTCTCCAATAGTTGCACTTAAGTTTTTAACCACGCCAGCTCGATGCGCGTTCAACGGTTGCTCCATCTTCATGGCTTCGATTACTACGATTAATTCACCGGCTTCCACGGACTGTCCATCTTCCACGGCTATTTTCACCACGGTACCTTGCATAGGGCTTGTAAGTGCCGTACCAGTTGACGCACCACTTGCACCTTGTTTTGCACGGTGGCGTTTATGGACGGGTTCAGGTGCATGAACAAAAATTTCAAAGCGCTTTCCATTTACCTCAGTAACCAAATGTTCTGCTGCTGCATGAGTTTGTGATTCGAGGGCAGATTGTGAATATGCTGGTATTTCATTCTTAAATTCATTTTCTATGTAACTTGTATAAACTTTGAATTTTTCGGTGAAAGCAGGGTCATCCATAATCGCGCGATGAAATGGCAAAGCAGTTGCTAATCCACCAACAACAAATTCTGATAAAGCGCGCCTAGCTCTCTGAATGGCTTCTTCACGAGTGGAACCTGTGACAATTAATTTTGCTAGCAGCGAATCAAAGTTACCGCCGATGGTGTCACCATTTCTAAATCCAGCGTCGACTCGAACTCCAGGGCCTGTGGGGATTTGCCATTGGGTGATGCGTCCAGGAGCTGGTAAGAATGAGCGGCCAGGGTCTTCACCATTGATTCGAAATTCAAATGAATGCGCACGAATTTCTGGATCATCAAATCCAAGATTTTCACCCATTGCAATTCTAAATTGCTCTCGTACTAGGTCAATTCCAGTTACTTCTTCACTTACTGGGTGTTCAACTTGCAGACGAGTATTGACTTCCAAAAATGAAATTGTTCCATCTACCCCAATGAGAAATTCACACGTACCTGCTCCAACGTAGCCAGCTTCTTTCATGATCGCTTTGCTTGATCGGTAAAGCTCTTCAATTTGTTCTTTACTTAGGAATGGTGCGGGTGCCTCTTCGACTAGTTTTTGATGGCGACGTTGCAAAGAGCAATCACGTGTACTGACAACCACAGCATGCCCGCTCTTATCAACTAGAACTTGTGTTTCTACGTGCCGGGGTTTATCTAAATATCGCTCGACGAAACATTCACCACGACCAAATCCTGCAATAGCTTCGCGAACAGCTGAAGCAAAGGCTTCTGGAATTTCTTCAAAAGTATGTGCGATCTTTAATCCACGGCCACCACCACCATGGGCAGCTTTGATTGCAACGGGTAAGCCATGTTCCTTAGCAAATGCAATGATTTCATCTGCGTTATCTACAGGATCAGCGGTTCCGGCGACGAGTGGAGCACCAGCTTTGGCCGCAATTTTGCGTGCTGAAACTTTATCTCCAAGTGCTTTGATGGCAGATGGTGGGGGACCGATCCAAATCAATCCCGCATCAATCACACTCTGTGCGAATTGTGCATTTTCAGAGAGAAATCCATAACCAGGGTGTACTGCATCGGCACCTGATTGTTTTGCAACCTCAATAATTTTCGCAATATTTAAATATGTTGAAGCGGCATTAATTCCATCAAGTGAGAAGGCATGTGTTGCCATCTGAGCATGTAAGGAATTTCGATCTTCATCAGAATAAACTGCAACACTTTCAAGTCCATGATCTTGGCAAGCCCTGATAACACGAACGGCAATTTCGCCACGGTTTGCAATTAATACACGTTTCATTTCATCATCTTCACTTCTGGCCAGGTATAGCCCAATTGCTTCATTGCACTTCGCAGAAATGGCATCGATATACCAACTACATTTGTGTAGTCACCTTCTATTGATGGGATAAACGGTGAACTGAAGCCATCGAGTGTGAAACCACCGGCAACGTGCAAAGGCTCACCCGATTCAATGTAATCATCGATTTCGTCATCGGATATCTCTGAAAATGTGACTTTAGTAGTAACTCGATCACTAATTTCACGTTCTTGTTTTGTATCAATTACACAGTGTCCGGTGTGAAGATATCCAGATTTTCCACGAACTCGCTGTGCTCGTTCCTTAGCAATGTGTGCCACACCTGGTTTTCCAAGTGACTGCCCCTCAAATTCAAATGTAGAGTCACACCCAATTATGATTGCGGGATAATTAATTTGTTCTCGAATTGTATGTGCCTTAGTAATTGCCAAAGCAATGACCATATCTTGAGGTGTCATCGAATTAAAGAAGTCAGTTTCTTCGTCAACATCGCTCACAATAATTGTGGGATTCAATCCAGCTGATTCCAAGAGACGACGCCTCGAAGTAGAGCGTGATGCAAGAACGATCGTTGGCATTTAGTTATTTCGCCCTGAACCAAATTTAATGTGTTGTGGTGGAGTGGCTCGCAATATAGGTTTCGCCCAAACGCTTCGCTTCACTATTGGCTTGAGAATTTCGTGCTTGTGACGAGACATAGCAAATTCAATTGCCGCGACTTCATCTATTGTCGGATGTCCAAATACGATGTCATATTTAACTTTGTTCGGGGTCATAGTGGAATATTTCCGTGCTTGCGCGGCGGCAATGTGTCCCTTTTTGTTTTCAGAGTTCTAAAAGCTTTTGTGATGTATTCACGACTTTGATTTGGTTCGATAACAGCGTCAATAAATCCACGCTCTGCTGCTAAGTATGGATTAGCTAGAGTTTCGTTATATTCGGTAATTAATTCTGCACGTGCCTTTTCGGGATTTTTAGCTTCACTAATTTCTTTTCTATACAAAATATTGACCGCACCTTGTGCACCCATTACAGCAATTTCAGCCGATGGCCAGGCTAAATTAATGTCTGCACCAATATATTTTGAACCCATGACTATGTAAGCGCCGCCATAAGCCTTTCGAGTAATTAATGTGACCATAGGAACTGACGCTTCGGCATAGGCATACAAAAGTTTTGCACCGCGTCTAATGATTCCGTTCCACTCTTGCTCTGCACCAGGTAGGAAACCAGGCACATCCACGAGGGTCAAAATTGGAATATTAAAAGCGTCACAGAAGCGAACGAATCGTGCCGCTTTCTCACTTGAATCTATATCTAATGTACCGGCTAATTGATTTGGTTGGTTTGCAATAATTCCTACAGTTTCACCTTCGATTCGGCCGAAACCAACAACAATATTTGGCGCAAAGAGTGCATGAACCTCAAGAAATTCTGCTTCATCCAGAATCGCAGTAACCACACTCTTCATGTCATACGGTTGGTTTGGACTATCCGGAATCAGTACATCAAGTGCGATATCCGAAGATTTTTTATCCAACGTTTCTGTTGGCGGTAAATGTGGCGCACCATCCATATTGTTACTTGGCAGATATGAAAGTAAAGCCTTTACGTAATCGATTGCATCATCTTCATTCTGAGCTAAGTAGTGCGCATTTCCACTCTTGGAGTTGTGCGTATGAGCACCGCCGAGTTCTTCCATTCCAACATCTTCACCAGTAACCGTTTTGATAACCTCTGGACCAGTAATAAACATATGAGATGTTTCATTTACCATCACAACAAAATCTGTGAGCGCAGGTGAGTAAGCAGCGCCACCAGCACAAGGCCCGAGAATGAGTGAGATCTGTGGGATGACGCCAGATGAACGGGTATTCAATCTGAAAATACGTCCATAACCGCTGAGCGATGCAACACCTTCTTGAATGCGTGCACCACCAGAGTCGCTAATTCCAACTAGCGGAATTCCGTTCTTTAAAGCGAACTCGGCAATTTTGACCATCTTCTCGGCAAAGACTTCTCCGAGACTTCCACCCATAACTGTAAAGTCTTGTGAAAATAGTGCAATGGATCGACCATCAACTGTGGCAAAACCGATGACGACACCGTCACCATAGGGACGATTTTCTTGCATTCCAAAATTGGTCGAACGGTGACGCGCAAACTCATCTAGTTCTGTGAACGAGTTTGGATCTACTAGTTTTTCGATTCGCTCACGTGCGGTCATCTTTCCTTTAGCGTGCTGCTTTTCAATGGCTCGCGCGGAGCCAGCATGTACAGCTTCATCTAAACGATGACGAAGATCCTGAATTTTTCCAGCAGTTGTATGCAGATCACGGTCCATACCCCTACGGTACTAGTCGTGGGCAATGAATTGCATCGTGCGGCACTACGCCAATCAGAACTGCACGCAGAACTTTCTCCTTACTGGCGAGTAAGCGTGGTTGATGTCACTGGATCTACTCAAGTTGATTTGGCAGAGAGCATTCGTGCGCACACCGCAGTTGATGGAGATGTGTTGGTTGCGAATTACCAAAGTGCAGGTAAAGGAAGACTCGATCGTGAATTTATTGCTGCGCCTTCTTCTGCACTTTTATTTTCTTTGTATAAAAAAGTTATGCGCCCACGTGATGAGTGGAACTTCATTGCTTTACTTACCGCACTTTCGATTTCCGAAGCACTTGTAGGTTTAAACAATAAAGTTAATCTAAGTATTAAATGGCCGAACGATATTTTAATTAATGAGAAAAAAATTGCTGGACTCTTATGTCAGGCTGATAATGACGGCGTAATTGTTGGTGTGGGATTAAATGTCGATATGTCCAAGGATGAACTTCCAGTTGTCACAGCATCATCTTTATATTTGGAAAACTTTTTGCAGCTCGATCGAAATGAAATCTTGAAGAGAATTCTTAAAGCATTCGAAGAGAATTTCCAGAAATGGAGCACACATGGCAGTGCTCCATTTGTTTCAAAGTACGAAGATTTATGCTCTTCACTTCACCGAGATATTCAGATTATTTGGCCGGCAGGAGATCCTACGGCTGCAGTAGCAACTGGAATCTCCCCACTCGGAGAGTTAATACTTAATGACGGAACACTCGTGAACTCGGCTGACGTACTTCATCTAAGATAACGGCTGTGAAATCCGAATTTCCGGTCGTTGGCGTCATCGGCGCAGGGCAACTTGCACGAATGATGATTGCTCCAGCAACAGCACTTGGTATTAAATTGTTGCCTTTCGCATCAAGTGCAAGTGATAGCGCAGCTCAGATAACACCCCACGTCATCGGTGATTACAACGATATTGAGGCTGTTAAGAAATTTGCCGAATTATGTGATGTTCTTACTTTCGAGCACGAACTCATTCCGCTTCATGTTATTAAGGCTTTGGAGGCTGCAGGAGTAAAAGTTCGCCCAAGTTCAGAGTCATTTGAATACTCACAAGATAAAGAGGCAATGCGCAAGAAACTTTCCCACTTCCATTCACCTCAAAGCAAAGTAGTGTCATCAAGTTTAGAAATCACAGAATATCCAGCAATCGCAAAATCGATATCTGGTGGCTATGACGGACGCGGTGTGTGGAAAATAAATTCAGCACAAGAATTAGATAACCTCTTGAAGAATCACCCTAAACTTCTTGTAGAAGAACTCATCGACTTTGATTATGAAATCGCAGTTATGGTTGCTCGCTCACCACATTCACAAGCCACATCTTGGTCTCCAACACAAACTATTCAAAGAGATGGAATATGCACGATGACCATTTCGCCAGCCCCACTTATGAGTAATGAGCTGAGCGAAAAAGCTCAAAAAATTGCTCTCGAAATTGCAGCTGAAGTAAAACTTGTGGGCGTAATGGCGGTAGAGATGTTCGTCAAAGGTGATGAAATTTTTATCAATGAGTTAGCGATGCGTCCGCATAATTCGGGACACTGGACTATTGAAGGTTCGCGGACGAGTCAATTTGAGCAACACCTTCGTGCCAT
>WLNM01000036.1 GCA_009699825.1 Actinomycetota bacterium | reverse complement strand
TCCTTAAGTTCACCAACCATTTCTAGGTTATCGACAAAGACAACAGCGTGTGGATTACCTACATTTATGTTGTAACCATTCCAAATATGCCCATTATTTGAGGCAGTAACTTCTTCGGATTCATCGGCAACTTTGCCCATATTGACAGAGATATCACCTTCGGCTGGAACACGTAGATGCTTTAAACCATCACGTGTATTGATAGCAAAAATTCCCTCTGGTTGATGGCCATGTGTCACCAAGTATTTCGCCATCACTCGAATTCCATTGCCACACATTTCTGCGAGGGATCCATCTGAGTTTCGATAATCCATAAACCATTTGCCATCACGTTTGAGAATACGTATCAATCCATCGGCACCGATTCCAGTTTCTCGATTACAGATCTCTTGAGTTTGCGCTGTTGTAACTGAACGCTGATCCTCTGGGTCAAAAATTAGAACAAAATCGTTGTGCGTTCCGTGTCCATACGTAGCTGGAACTGCCTGATGCGTATTCATGTGTTACGTAGTTTACTGCTCACTAGACAATTACAGAGACTCCATAATCGTTTCAAGCCTGTCTTGACGAGGAGAAATCCACTTAATTCGTGAGTCTCGGGAAAACCAGGTCTCTTGTCTGCGCGCGTACTGTCGAGTTGCTCTTTTGGTTTCCTCAATAGCAGCATCAAGTGAAATATCACCCTGCAGATGAGTTAGCACTTGCGAATAACCTAATGCGCGTTGAGCCGTTCGACCTTGCAACAATCCAGCAGAAGTTAATTTTTGCACTTCAGAAACCAATCCAATTTCAAACATCTGGTTGACTCGTTGATCAATTCTTTCGGAGAGATGTTCACGGTCCATAACTAAGCCAAATTGCCGTGCATCTGGATAGCGAACGCTTTCTTCTCGCGGTAAATTTGCGGTGAATGGCTTGCCGGTAATCTCTATGACTTCGAGTGCTCTAATTATTCTTCTCAAATTTGCTCGATCTATTGCGATTGCGGCGGCGGGATCGAGTTTTTCTAATCGTTCATACATCGCATCGATGCCTTGTTCTTCGGCTTCCTTGTTTATCGTATGTCTGACCATCGGATCAGTATCAGGAAAATTAAGTTCATCGATAACAGATTTTATATAGAGCCCAGTGCCTCCAACCATTACAACATTTTTTCCACGTGAGTGAATTTCATCTATCACGGCACGGGCGGCGGATTGAAACCAGGCAACAGTTGAATCTTCATTCACATCTAATACATCAAGCATGTGATGCGTGATGCCTTGGCGTTCGTTGAAACTTATTTTTGCTGTGCCAATATCCATTCCACGATAGACCTGCATCGAATCTGTATTAATAATCTCAGCGTTAATTGCCTGAGCTAACTGAACGCTTAGAGCACTCTTACCTGTAGCAGTGGCACCTGCAATGACGACTAGTTTCATGCACGTACGGTTGGAATTCCAAGTGATACCCCGGAAGGAGAACTCTCTCGATGACGCAATTCGTGAGCATCTCCTCCACGAGTGGCAATACTTTGAATTTCATCTCCGATTAAGTAATGGGCTGATGCATCAGTAATTCGAACATCAACGAAATCACCAGCACGAGCATTACTAGAATCGTCAAAGTGAACTAAACGAAAATCTTCGCTCTTTCCAGTCAAGCGTGACTCCCTTGCATCACGGCGACCTTCATACTCGCCAACCAGAACTCGCATCTGTTTTCCGATTGCACGTTTATTTACTCCAAGAGAAATTTTTTGTTGATGCTCATGCAATCGTGTATATCGCTCTCCAACTACTTCAGATGAAATTTGATTGGGCATCGTGGCAGCCGGAGTTCCGGGACGAATTGAATATTGATATGTGTAAGCGGCTGCAAATTGTGCCTGGGTACATAGATCAAGTGTCGCTTGGAAATCTGCTTCTGTTTCACCAGGAAATCCAACAATAATGTCCGTAGTTATCGACGCGTGCGGAATTGCCGTTCGAACATTATCAAGGATGTTCAAGTAACGATCTGTGCGATATGACCGGCGCATACTCTGCAGAATCTGATTCGAACCGGATTGCAAAGGCATATGCAAATGTGGCATGACGTTATGAGTTTGCGCCATTGCATCGATTACATCGTCAGTGAAGTCTCTTGGGTGAGGAGACATGAAGCGAACACGCTCAAGTCCCTCAATATCACCGCACTTGCGGAGTAGTTTTGCGAATGCTTGTCGATCGCCAAAATCGACTCCGTACGCGTTTACATTTTGCCCCAACAAGGTAATTTCAATAACACCTTGCTCAATTAGAGCTCGAATTTCTCGGATTATGTCATCTTCAGTTCGGTCTTTTTCAATTCCACGCAGAGTTGGAACAATGCAGAATGTGCAGGTGTTATTGCAACCAACAGATACTGAAACCCACGCAGAAAATGCAGATAAGCGGCGAGCTGGCAGCGTTGATGGAAAATGCTCGAGTGATTCCTTAATTTCGATTTGTGATTCTTCTTCTATTCGCGCTCGTTCAAGTAAGGCGGGAAGAGAACCAACATTGTGTGTTCCAAAGACAACATCAACATAAGGAGCCTTCTTTAAAATAATTGATTGATCCTTCTGTGCCAAACAACCACCTACAGCGATTTGCATTCCAGGATTCAGTTTTTTAATTGGAGCCAAGAAACTTAAATTTCCGTATAACTTGTTATCAGCATTTTCTCGGACAGCGCACGTGTTAAAAACCACTACGTCAGCTTGGACGCCTTCTTGAACTGGAATGAAGCCTGCTTCATCTAATAGCCCAGCAATACGTTCGGAGTCGTGAACATTCATCTGACATCCGTAAGTTTCAACGGAATAGGAGCGCTGCATGGGTCAATACTACGGGCAGCCTCAGAGAGGTATGACCTCCACTGTAAAGCTATCTCGATCTATAACGAGCATGTGATGGTTAGGAAGCACGGTCCACCCAGGTTGATTCCAGCCAGTTGACGCAACGAGAACACCATCTTTATCGGCCTTGTACTTCAATTCATAATAATCATCAGGTGCCCAGTCAGGGGCTCGGTCAGTGTGATGCTCGCAAATAACCACCCATTGTTTTTCATTCATAATCATTGCGTTAATGCTTGAGTAGTCAACATTGGCACGAATGTAATTCGCTGCAGCTTTGCACCCTTCGGCAAATCCCAACTCATTAATCTTTGTGATTGCAAAGTAAAAATATCTTTCACTATCTGTATCGCCTTGTATGAGTGGAATTAAATCTGCGGAAATATGCGGTTCCAGTGCAGCTGGTGGATAAGTTGCCCCGTTATGAATAAAAGAAATGTCTTGATATGCAAAAGGGTGAGTGTTGTTCTCACTTACCGGCAACCCAGCAGTTGCCCAGCGAAGGTGCAGTAGTGCTCCGTCAGAGATTGAATCCTTGATAGCGTTCGAGAAATCTTTACTTGCGAATGCTGCTTCTGGTTGACGAACAATGTGTGCAACGCTTTCGTCGTGATCAATTGTCGCAACTCCCCAGCCATCACAATGAACCGAAGATAAGGTCACAAATTCGGAGAAATCGGACCCTACAGCGGAGTTAAAGGTCCGCTTCTCATGCGACACGTAACCTAAAAGGCGGCACATATAACCTCAAACCCCTGTCGCTCAAGTCACACTATGAGGTAGAAAGAGTACCTCGATGCCCCTCATCGAACCAGCACCACCTTATTTAAGCCGCCCGGTTTAAATATGAAGAGGCTTTAGGAGGCGTAACAGTTGTCAAACTTACAAGATGACGAAAAACGGTTAGCAGCACTTGGTTACAAACAAGAGCTAGATCGTTCGTGGAGTGGTTTTTCAAACTTCGCAATTTCATTTTCGATTATTTCAATCCTTGCGGGTTGTTTCACAACATTCGCACAAGCATGGAATAACGGTGGACCGGTTGCAATTTCTATCGGTTGGCCATTGATTTCAGCATTTATTCTAATTATTGGATTCTGTATGTCGGAATTGGCATCTGCATATCCAACATCAGGTGGTATTTATTGGTGGGCTTCAAAACTAGGCGGAGCCAAAGCTGGTTTCTTTACTGGTTGGCTTAACCTCATTGGATTGGTTGCCGTTGTTGCATCCGTGGGTTATGGCGCAGCATCATTTTTAAACATTATCTTGGGTGCACAGTGGCCAAGTTATGCCACATCTTTTATGGGTGGCGATTACATCAAGCAGCAGTTTGCAGTATTCCTTTTGATCATCATCTTTGTGACCCTTGTAAATATCTATAGCGGTCACCTGCTTGCGATGATTAATAACATTTCTGTGTGGTGGCATGTATTTGGTGCCGCTCTTGTTATCGGAATCCTGGTAGTAGTTCCGGAGAAGCACCAGAGTGTTTCTTGGATGTTTACTGAACAGATTAATAATTCAGGGTTTGGCGATAACTCATACTGGCTATATGTATTGCCACTTGGATTCTTGCTAACTCAGTACACAATTACTGGCTTTGATGCTTCTGCTCACTTGTCTGAAGAGACACACTCAGCACACATGACTGCTGCAAAGGGAATCTGGAAGTCGATTTTCTACTCAGCAATCGGTGGATATATCTTGTTGATGGCTTTCCTATATGCAGCAACTAATACAGATGTGATCAACTCATTTGATCCAGCTGTTAACCCATTTGGCGGCGGTTCTGTAATCGCAGTTCTTTACACATCACTCGGTGGCGGGCTTGCGTTTAAGACAGTCATGATTATTACAACCGTTGGTCAGATCTTCTGCGTAGCAGCCTGCGTTACATCATGCTCACGCATGATGTTCGCTTTCTCTCGCGATGGTGCTGTACCTGGTGGCGAACGCTGGAAGAAAGTTAATAAGCATCGTGTTCCAGTAAACGCAGTTTTGATCTCATCACTAGTCGGTGTGATCATCACTCTTCCAGCACTTTGGAAGAGCCCAACTGGTGCGCCAACGGCTTTTTATGCCGTTGTTTCAGTTGCTGTTATCGGACTGTACCTAGCATTCATGATTCCAATTTATCTTCGCCTCAAGGCAGGAAATAAATTCGTTCCTGGTGAATGGAATAACGGCAAGAAGTACAAGTGGATGAACACATTGGCGGTTGCAGAAATTGCAATCATTTCTGTTTACTTCATCCTGCCATTTGCACCTGCAGGAACTCCAGGCAATAAAGATTTCACCTGGACTGCAGTTAACTATGCACCATTACTTACTGGTGGAGCACTCATAATCCTATGGATATGGTGGCAACTATCAGCCAAGAAGTGGTTTACAGGACCAAAGCACACAATCTAAATTACAAAAAAGAACTCCCTCTCGTCGCGAAGATGAGGGGGAGTTCTTTTTTTCCTCCAATAGTGGAATACTCACGGCTATGAGTTCATTATCAATTGAAGAATTAACCGCTGCAATCCAATCAGGTGCCATCGACACAGTCGTTGTTGCAATGACAGATATGCAAGGACGACTTACGGGAAAAAGAATACACGGAGATCACTTTCTCAATGAGGTTCTAAAGCATGGCACCGAAGGTTGTAACTATCTTCTAGCAGTCGATGTGGATATGAACACCGTGCAAGGTTATGAAATGTCTTCGTGGGAACGCGGTTACAGCGACTTCGAGCTCGCTCCAGATTTTAATACTCTTCGCCTTATTCCTTGGCAAGAAGGTGCAGCACTTGTACTTGCAGATGTTCAATGGCTAGATCACACTCCAGTTGTTGCATCTCCGCGCCAAATTCTGCGCAAGCAAATTGCTAATCTAGAAAAAGCTGGGATGCAGGCAATGTGTGGCACCGAACTTGAATTCGTTGTATATAAAGATACTTATGAAGAAGCTTGGGATAAGGCATATCGCGATCTGACGCCAGTTAATCAATACAACGTCGATTACTCAATCCTGGGCGGCTCACGTATCGAACCTTTGCTTCGAGAAATTCGCCTTGGCATGTCTGCCGCAGGGATGACTGTTGAATCCGTCAAAGGCGAATGCAACCTAGGCCAACATGAAATTGCATTTAAATATTCAGATGCGCTCTCTAATTGCGATCAACACGTAATTTACAAAAATGGCGCTAAAGAAATTGCGGCCGAAGCGGGATATGCCCTTACATTTATGGCAAAGCCAAATGAGCGTGAAGGTAACTCTTCACATATTCACCTATCTTTCCGCGGCTTAAATGGTGAATTAGTAATGACAGATGATTCAGATAAAGAACACGGCATGTCAGAACTTGGTCGCCAATTTATTGCTGGCCAGCTCACACACATGCGCGAGCTTTCACTTCTTTTTGCGCCAAATATCAACTCATACAAGCGCTACGTTCCTGGATCATTTGCTCCAACAGCTATTCGTTGGGGCCGCGATAACCGAACATGCGCTTTCCGTCTTGTAGGTCACGGCGCAGGTTTACGCCTTGAAAATCGTATTCCTGGTGGAGATGTCAATCCGTATTTGGCCGTCGCAGGAATTATCGCTGCCGGTCTTGATGGAATTAATAAGAAGATGAAACTAGAACCTGCATTTACAGGCAATGCATATGTTTCAGACTCTCCCCGTGTACCTTCAACCATGAACGAAGCCCTTGATCTTTGGGGAAAGAGCCCATGGGTAAAAGAAACCTTCGGCGATGAAGTGCAAGCCCACTATGCAAATATGGCTCGCGTGGAAATCTCCGCGTACGCAAAAGCAGTAACTGACTGGGAATTATTCCGAAACTTTGAAAGGTTCTAATAAGTGCCATCTACGTATGACGTAATAAACCCAGCAAATGAAAGCATAGTAGAAAGAGTCAATCTTCTAGGTTTAGAAGAGACAGACGCCGTTATTGCCAAAGCAGCAAAAGCTTTCGAAAGTTGGAAAAACGTTACACCCGCAGAGCGTGCGCGTTTACTTCGCTCTTTCTCGCAAATAGTTACAGAACACCGTGAAGAACTTGCTCAAATCGAAATTACAAACTCAGGCCACACTCGTGGAAATGCGCTGTGGGAAGCAGACAATGTTGCCAACACACTTATGTATTACGCCGCCGCTCCTGAACGCTTATTCGGTCGACAGATTCCCGTTCCTGGTGGTATCGACGTCACATTTAAAGAACCCCTCGGAGTTGTTGGCATCATTGTTCCCTGGAATTTTCCAATGCCAATTGCAGGTTGGGGATTTGCTCCCGCACTAGCTGCTGGAAATACAGTTGTATTAAAGCCTGCCGAATACACACCACTTTCTGCAATTCGCTTAGGCGAACTTGCCCTCAAAGCTGGAATTCCAGAGGGTGTTTTCAATGTACTTCCTGGAAAAGGAAGCATTGTAGGTAATCGTTTTGTAACACATCCGCTTGTAAGAAAAGTTGTTTTCACTGGATCAACTACAGTTGGAAAACAAATCATGGTCGGCTGCGCCGAACAAGTGAAGCGATTGACTCTCGAACTTGGTGGCAAATCATCAAACATCATCTTTGGTGATGCAGATATTGCTAAAGCTGCAGCCGGTGCTCCTGGTGCAGTCTTTGATAACGCGGGTCAAGATTGCTGTTCTCGCTCACGAATACTTGTGCAAAAATCTGCCTTTGATGCATTTATGGAGCACTTCGAAGTTGCAGTTAAAAAATTCCGCGTTGAAGATCCAAATCTTGCAACAGCCGACATGGGTCCACTTATTTCTAAGAAACAATTCGATGTTGTTGAATCATTCTTGGACGAACCAGTTGCATTTAAAGGTTCCGCCCCAAGTGGTCCGGGATTTTGGATGGCTCCAACAGTTCTCTTGCCAAAAAATACTCAATCTCGTTCATGGAGAGAAGAAATTTTCGGACCAGTTGTATCTGTCATGACATTTGACGATGAAGCCGAAGCAATCCAGATGGCTAATGACAGCGAATACGGATTATCAGGATCCATTTGGACGCGCGATGTGGGTCGTGCATTGCGCGTATCTCGCGGAATTGAAACAGGCGCGCTCTCCGTGAATTCAAACTCATCCGTACGCTTCTGGACTCCTTTTGGTGGTTTTAAACAATCAGGATTAGGTCGCGAACTTGGACCAGATGCACTCGATTCATTTACCGAAGTAAAGAACGTCTTTATTTCTAACGACTAAAGAACACTTACAGAAAAGGGAAAATAATGTCTCAACGTCTCGAAGGACGCGTAGCAGTAATTACAGGAGCGGGCAGCGGAATCGGTCTGGCCACAGCAAAGCGCTTAGCTAGTGAAGGCGCAAAAGTTGTTGCAGTCGATATGAACGCTGAATCTGGTGAAGCTGCTGCAAAAGCAACTGGCGGAATCTTCGTAAAGGCAGATGTAACAAGTGCTGCCGATGTTGAGAATATGTACAAGGTTGCCTTTGATACGTACGGTCGTATTGATATTGCATTTAACAATGCAGGAATTTCTCCACCAGATGATGATTCAATTTTGACTACTGGGCTAGATGCCTGGGAAAGAGTCTTGCGAGTCAACACCACCAGTGTTTTTCATTGCTGCAAGTACGTAATTCCATACATGCAAAAAGCAGGAAAAGGTTCGATCATCAACACAGCATCTTTTGTAGCAACAATGGGTGCTGCGACTTCTCAGATTGCATACACGGCTTCAAAGGGCGGGGTTCTTGCCATGTCACGCGAACTTGGAGTTCAGTTTGCGCGCGAAGGTATCCGAGTAAATGCGTTATCTCCTGGACCAGTTAATACTCCACTTTTGCAGGAACTCTTTGCCAAAGATAAAGAACGTGCAGCACGTCGTTTAGTTCATATTCCAATGGGTCGCTTTGCGGATGACACAGAAATTGCCGCCGCTGTTGCCTTCCTTGCTAGCGATGACTCATCATTTATTACAGCATCTAACTTCTTAGTAGATGGTGG
>WLNM01000035.1 GCA_009699825.1 Actinomycetota bacterium | reverse complement strand
GTCTGCACACCGATGCCAAACTCTTCTGCCAGTTCGGAGGTGTTCAGCGATTGCGCATAACGGCCACACATAGAGATACAGGTTATCGGTAGACTTATGCATATGTCAGATTCACAAAAGGATAATTCGCAAAATACGAAGGCGGCAATGTGGCCTGCTCCTTTTCGTGGATCACAACCAGTAAATGCCCGCGTCGTAATCCCTGGATCTAAATCTGTTACTAACCGTGCATTAATTCTTGCAGCGCAAGCAACATCGCCATCTATTTTGCGCAGACCACTTATCTCTCGCGATAGTGAATTAATGGTTGCAGGGCTTCGTGCTCTTGGAATTGGTGTGCAAGAAATCGAAGTTGAAAGTAACGCCAGTGCCAGCACAAACAACGCCAGCACAAACAACGCCAGCACAAACAACGCCAGCACAAACAACGCCAGCACAAACAACGCCAGCACAAACACGAAAGAGTTAGCCTGGAAAATAACACCCGCACCGCTTAAGGGGCCAGCAGCTATTGATGTTGGCAATGCCGGAACTGTGATGCGATTTTTGCCACCACTTGCAGCCCTTGCACAAGGCACTATTTCTTTTGATGGCGATCCACGTTCGCACGAACGACCACTTGGTCCCGTAATCAAAGCACTTGAAGAACTTGGTATTTCAATTGATCATGGCAATCGCTATAGCTTGCCACTTTCATTAGTTGGTACAGGAAAAATTCCTGGCGGCGAAATAGATATTGACGCAAGCGCATCTAGCCAATTTCTTTCGGCGCTATTATTAATTGGCCCAAGTACTGTCAATGGAATTACCGCGCGACATGTTGGCGGCGAACTTCCTTCGATGCCACATATTGAAATGACTATTGAAATGCTCCGCGAATTCGGAGCAACTGTTCATGTCGACGCTGCAAAGAAAACATGGCGCGTAGAACCGGGCGCACTTATCGGTAAAGATATGGTGATCGAACCTGATTTATCTAACGCTGCACCTTTCTTATCAATTGCAATGGTCTGTGGTGGTTCTATAACAATCGCAGATTGGCCCCAAAAAACAACCCAGCCTGGCGATCAATTAAGAACATTGCTTCGCGATATGGGCGCAAGTATTTCATTGAACAATGACGGATTGACCTTAACTTCTAATTCTGAAAAATCTGCGTTACGAGATGCACCGAAAATTATTGGCATAGACGTTGATTTACATGATGTTGGCGAATTAACTCCATCTATTGCCGCACTTGCCGCACTTGCAGATTCGCCGTCGCACTTGCGCGGAATCGCACATCTTCGTCTGCATGAGACAGATCGACTTGCAGCACTTACTCGCGAAATAAATGCAATCGGTGGAAAAGTTTCTGAAGAGCACAGTGCACTTCACTTTGAGCCATCGCCATTACATTCAGGAATCTTTCATACATATGACGATCATCGACTTGCCACAGCAGGTGCTGTTATTGGATTGACTACTCAAGGAATTGAAGTTGAAAACATTGCTACAACGAGAAAGACGCTTACGGATTTCCCAGGTTTATGGAAAAGCTTGCTTAAATAATGCGCCAAGTTCTCCGCGCAATAGAGAAGTAGCGCGAATGGTAAAGGGCAGTAAATTCGTGCGAGAATTGAGCCAATGAGTAAACGCGTTTATGACGAGAGCGATGCACGTATTCGCCCTGCACGGAGCACTCGTCCGCGTACAAAAGATCGTCCTTCTCACGATGATGCAATTACTGCGCTCGTGACAACTGTTGATCGTGGTCGAACCACATGTATTACAGATGATCGTCTGATTGTTACGGCGATGAAATCTCGTGAATTGGGACCAAAGTCAGTTGTTGTGGGTGACATTGTTAGTTTAGTTGGCGATGTAAGCGGAAGTGAAGGAACACTTGCTCGCATAGTTGCTGTTAATCCCAGAAGAAACTCTTTAAGCAGAACTGTCGATGATGCGGCAAAAATTGAGCGCACAATTGTTGCGAACATTGATTACTTGGTAATTGTTGCAGCAACAACTAACCCAGAACCACGTCGTGGACTAATCGACCGATTCTTAGTGTGCGCCTTTCATGAAGGAATTGCGCCAGTACTTTTGATTACAAAAACTGATTTGGCGCCACTGCCAGATTTCATAGAGGAGTATCAGGCACTCGGAGTTCAGATTGTTACAACATCAAGCAAAACTTCTGATCGCGAAGCCGATGTTGCAAAGATTCACGCCCTTCTTGCAGGAAAAACTTCGGTACTTGTTGGTCACTCTGGTGTTGGAAAATCAACCCTTATCAATGATTTAGTTCCGCACGCAGGTCGTATTACTGGAGATGTAAATGATGTTACGGGGCGCGGTCGTCATACATCTTCTAGTGCAATTGCACTTCCACTCTCACCAGATTTAGATCCTGCTGGTGGTTGGGCTATTGATACACCAGGTATTCGTGCATTTGGTTTGGCCCACCTAGATCCCAACAAAATCATTGCATCTTTTAGTGATTTATCTGAAGTTGCAACAACATGCATGCCACATTGTTCACATAGTGAAGAGAGTTGCAGACTTAATGAATGGGCTTCGCCTAATGGCACCGTCGATGTTGCACGTATGCGTCGCTTACAGAGTTTGCGCTCTCTGCTTGAAATCAAGGACTTTGATTCAACTGCGGAGTCCGCACTCTCAGATTAGTAGATTTTTCTTCACTCCTTTTTCCACACAATTTAATTGAAAGTACACATAGGTCTGTATCTGGATTGTTTGAGAGGTAACCGTGAGCCAGCGAAGAGTGCGCAAATATCCTTACTTTGCCTCGCGTTGTAGACTGAACGAGTGATGGCATCTACGTATTCGCGAGAAGCTGATTTGGCTTTAGCACTGAAAATGGCTGATGCTGCAGACGAGATTTCAATGGCTCGCTATCAATCACAAGATTTAGTCATCACGACAAAACCAGATAACACTCCTGTTACAGATGCCGATAAAGCAACGGAAAAAGCATTACGGGACATTCTTGGGAAAGAGCGTCCGGACGATGGTTTAGTTGGCGAAGAGTTTGGAACAAGTGGCACAGATGCCAAACGCTATTGGGTAATTGATCCAATCGATGGAACAAAGAACTTTATGCGTGGTGTTCCTAGTTGGTCGACACTCATCGCATTGATTGAACGCAATGAAGATGGTTCAGAACAAATTATTGTCGGCATAGTTAGTGCTCCGGCACTCTTTCGTCGTTGGCATGGCGCACTTGGTTTAGGTGCATACGTATCTCTTAATAAATCTGCACCAAAGAAAATTCATGTCTCTGGTATTTCATCTATTAGTGATGCATCGGTTATGTATTCAGATTTTAATAATTGGGGTGAATACTTACCAAAGTTTCAATCACTTCTTGCTGCAGCACAGAGAACTCGTGGCTTCGGAGATTTTTGGTCGCACATGTTGGTCGCAGAAGGTGCCGCAGAGATTGCATTAGAAATTGGAGTAGCACTCTGGGATATGGCAGCTATTTCGATCATTGTCACAGAAGCAGGCGGACGTTTTTCAAGTATTGATGGGGTAGATGGCCCTGGTCACGGAAGCGGTTTGTCCACTAACTCAGCTATTCACTCACAAGCACTAGATGCAATGCGAGTTAAGCCATGACCACATACGCACAAGCAAATCTCTGCGAGTTAAGCCATGACCACATACGCACAAGCAAATCTCTGCGAGTTAAGCCATGACTAAACGCGCCCTAGAAACTCGCACACTGAAATTAGAAGGCATGACCTGTAGTGCGTGCGTAAATGCAATTGAACGAGCATTAAATAACGTTGATGGCGTAAGTGCCACAGTTAATTTCGCGAGCGAAACAGCGCATATTTTGGCACCAGCCGAGGTGTCTACCAAGAAACTTATTGAAACCGTAAAAAGTGCAGGGTACTCCGCACAATTACTTGGCGATTCAAATCAATTTGCACTGCACAGTAAGCGATCTGCAATCGCTCTCTTTTTCGCACTTCTTTTCTCCGTACCTGCCGTTGCAATCTCAATGACAATGGCGTGGCACGAAAAGATTGATGCTCGAATTCTGCAAATGCTAGATGATCTACGAATCTTGCATCCACTCTATTCACCAACTGCATGGTTAGTAATTGTGCTGAGTGCGCCAGTTGTACTGATCGTTGCTTGGCCAATTCACCGCGCAGCATTACGTAATCTTCTGCATCCAACAATGGATAACTTGATTTCCATGGGATCACTGAGCGCATTTGGTTGGTCAATTTATGCAAATGCAACTGGCAATGGTGATGTATATACAGAGGTTGCTTCAGGAGTTGTCACATTTGTGATCCTTGGACGTTTTCTAGAAACACGGGCAAAGCGTCGTGCGAGCAGCGCATTATCTGCACTGCTAGCTTTAAACGTTAAAGAAGTAAGTGTTATTCGTGGTGGATTAACCGTACTTATTCCAGTTGAGAGTTTAGAAATTGGCGATGAATTCGTTGTGGCACCAGGAGATCGCGTAGCAACAGATGGAGTTGTCATCTCTGGAAACAGTTCAGTTGATAACTCTTTAATAACAGGCGAATCGTTACCGTTAACCGTTGGACCTGGTGATCGCGTTATTGGAAGTTCAGTTAATACAAATGGTCGTCTAATTGTTCGTGCTACTCGCATTGGGCGCGATACTGAATATGCACGCATTACTTCAATGGTTATGGAAGCACAGAGCACTAAGGCACCGATTGCACGATTAGCAGATCGCATAAGTGCTGTATTTGTACCTATTGTCACCGTCATTGCACTGGCAACTTTTGGATTCCTTCGTTACAACGGTTATTCATTGTCAGAATCAATTGCAACTGCAATAACTGTCATAGTTATTGCGTGCCCTTGTGCACTCGGTTTGGCAACACCTGTTGCATTATTGGTTGCATCAGGTCGTGGAGCACAACGCGGAATAATTATTCGCAATCCCCGAGTACTCGAAGTCGCTCGCAGGGTAGACACAATTGTTTTGGATAAGACCGGAACTCTCACAACCGGAACTATGAAAGTTCATGAAATAACTATTGCTTCAGAAGCTGGCTCACTACTTGGAGCAAGCTTCGAACCACTGATGCGTGAAGCTACAATTCTTTCAACTGCGCTATCAATTGAAGAGCAGAATAATCATCCAATCGCACTGAGTATTCGTGCATTCATTGCAGCGCAAGGAATTAAGTCAACTTCCGTATCTGAATTTCAAGTAACTCCGGGATCTGGGGCTGCTGGTCGAGTAAACCTGGGCACACATTCACCAGTTGTTTTAATTGGTTCACCTGCTGCTGTTGCACATAGCACCACCACTTTTCACCCACTTATTTCCGCAGCCGTTGAACGTGGACACAGCGCTGGCTTAAGTGTTTCGGTATTAGCGTGGGATGGTGTTGCACTTGCTGTATTTACAGTTGGCGATGAACTGAAATCAGATGCAGCAGAAACTATTTCGCAATTGAAATACGCGGGAATCACTCCTTGGCTATTAACTGGCGATTCTGAAGATGCCGCTCAATCAATTGCTAAACAAGTTGGAATTGACAGCGATCATGTTCTATCTGGTGCGCTGCCACAAGGAAAACTTACAAAGATCCGCGAATTACAGAGTCAATCACACACGGTTGTGATGGTTGGCGATGGAATCAATGATGCTGCTGCACTAGTTGGTGCGGATGTAAGTATCGCCATGGGAACTGGCACAGATGTTGCTGTCTCTAGTGCAGATATCACGCTAATGCGCACAGAACTTGGCGCAGTTTTAGATGCGCTAAAACTTTCAAAACGAACATTAAGAACCATTCGCGTAAATCTTGGTTGGGCATTTGCATATAACGTCGTCGGAATACCGATCGCAGTGATGGGCTTGTTATCTCCCATGTATGCAGCAGGTGCCATGGCGCTATCTAGTTTGTTTGTAGTGACTAACTCTTTGCGCATCAGAGTTCCACGTACTCATTAGGTCCAAGCAGGATCCTTAAGCAATGGACGCGCGCTTAAGCGATTCATTACAAATCAAACAGCTTCAAGCATAGGCCGCGCAGGCACTTCGTAGATTTTTCCAAGAGGTGAAGTCCAAGTGCAGGAACCATCAGGGTGACTATCAAGTTTCCACCCGCCATGAGTTTTTAATCGATGATGTCTTCGACAGAGTGCTCCAAGATTTGCAGCCGATGTTTCACCACCAGTGTCCCAACTCTGCGCGTGATCTAAATCTGCTCGCGCGGCCGATTGTCTGCACCCGGGAAATCTGCACGTTCGATCTCGTGCGATAAGAAAATCAACGAGCGCCTGAGGAGGCTCATAAATTTCACGACCAAAGTCGAGAAGAGTTCCTGTTTGTGGATCTGTAATAAATCGTTGCCACTTTCCATCAGATGCCAAAGCTCGCGCAACAGATGCAGGAATTGCTCCGTAACCCGCGAGTTGTCCTGGATTTTCTGCAAGCCCCAACAGTGTTGGTAAATCAATTGTGACATTTACAGTTACAGGCCTGCGATGCAGTTTTACATCAACAGTGCTCTGTTGAAGTGACCACGCAGCAATACTGGTAAGTGCATCTGCACGTTTCATATCCATTGAACGGTGTTGTCCAGGAAGGACTTCCGAATCGTTAGTTAAATCCGAAGTTCCAGTTGCTCCGGATGCGCTCTTGAATCTAGAAGCACCGCCTGCGTTTTGCCCACCTAAAGAAATATTTTCGCTAGCAACTTGTGCATGAATAAAGTTTTCGATCGCCTTCATCACAATCTGTGCGTCTTCTGCTGGCAAAATCGCAACGATTGTAGAAAGCCCATCGACTTCTCTAAAACATGAGACGCGGCGTGTATCTCGTGCACGTTCTGCTATTTCTTCGAATGGCTCTGGTGCTAATTTCGCGATTGTTGTTCGAACTTTATTACCAACTTGTGTTGGCGTATGAAATTCTGCGTAAGCAAGTGCACTCTGTTCAATCGAATAGATATGTGCTGGGCCCATTCCATTGCGAATTGCTGACGCGCTTTCGCGAGCAATCACAGTTGCGTGAGCTGGAGATATTTCTCCCATGGCAAGTGCGGAACAAACATTTGGCAAGTGATTGACAAGTGTTCGAGCAACATCGATGCGAATTTGAGCAGTTCCAGTAGACATGCGAAGTGCCGCAGCGACATCTTCTCGCTCGGCATCATCGACACCAGTAAAAATGTCATCACTCTTGCTGCCTTCTTCTCCCGCAACTGCAACGATTGCGCGCTGCATCATGGCCTGTAACCAACTCATCTGGCGTTCAAGTGCGGTGAGGTAATCAATGCGTGCAGGTGCAGATAGGTCGAATGGATCAATTGCAAAGAGAGATGCAAGCGTGTCGATTCCGGGCACAGCATTTAGTAGTCGAGAGACGAGTTGTGTGCGCATGTGTGAACTATGTCTAGGCGCACTGACAGAGTGTGGAAGTTATCCCCATGTTCAAACTAGAGTTTGCAATATGAAATTGGGCGCGAAGAGATCTTTATACACAAGGGCGCTCACAGTTGTTTTGACGACAACAACACTGTGTGCCGTCCTCACAGCCCCAGCAGCTCACGCATTTGAATTGCCCCTCACAGTTGCTCCAGATCAATTATCTGGTTATGAAAGAACTCTCTTTAAACATTGGATTGATGCTGATAAAGATAAATGTGATACGCGCAAGGAAGTTTTGATTCAAGAAGCCGTCGTTGCACCAAAGTTAAGTGGCACTTGTGTTTTTAATGGTGGCAAATGGATTAGTCCATACGATGGATTAGCAACAAAAGATTATTCAAAACTAGATATTGATCATATGGTTCCACTCGCAGAAGCATGGAGATCTGGTGCATGGAAATGGTCTCCTGCGCAACGCGAAGCCTTTGCAAATGATTTAACTGATCCGCGTGCATTAGTTGCTGTAAGTGCAGGTCTTAATCGACAGAAGAGCGATCAAGATCCGAGTACGTGGCTGCCACCGCAAGATCAGTGCGGCTATGTTTCCAATTGGATTGCAGTAAAAGTTCGGTATTCATTAACTGTTGATTCTGCTGAAGCAACTGCATTAACAGATCTTGTCGCAACTTGTAACATCACATCAGTTACTGCTTTCTCAATTCCTGCATACGCAATTACCGCTGGCATAAATCCCATAACTCTTACATCCCCGTCGCCAACTGCTTCGCCAACTTCTACTTCGCCGACGGCCAAGCCATCTGCAAAACCGAAAGTTAAAAAGGCCAAGAAAACCAAGAAAGCAGTTAAGTATTCAACGTGTGCCAAAGCTCGCGCCGCAGGTATAACACCAATCATTCGTTCAAAGAATAAAACCTTGTACGCACTAAACAAGGCGCTGGATCGAGATAAAGATGGGACTGCCTGCGAGTAACGCCGTTTTTTAAACCTCACTCAAGAGGTTAAGATTGACCCGTGGAACCACAGAAAATACTTCTCTACTATGGATTTACACCCATACAAGACACAGCTGCCGTGCGCCTATGGCAGTTAACACTCTGTGAATCCCTTGGACTTAAAGGTCGAATTCTTGTCTCACCTCACGGAATCAACGGAACCGTTGGTGGAGACATGGAATCGCTAAAGAAATATGTTGCACGCACAAAGAAATATCCAGGATTTAAGAAAATAGATTTCAAGTGGTCAGATGCAATCGGAAATGAATTCCCACGATTAGCAGTTCAAGCCAAAGACGAACTCGTCGCCTTCGGAGATCCATCAGTAATTAAGGTCAATGAAGATGGTGTAATCGGCGGCGGCAAACACCTCAAGCCATACGATGTTCAAAAATTAGTTGAAGAACGTGGTGATGAAGTTGTCTTCTTTGATGGTCGCAATGCCTTTGAAGCAAAAATTGGAAAGTTTAAGAATGCAGTTATTCCTGATGTAACAACTTCACGTGATTTCGTAGAAGAGATTAAGAGTGGAAAATACGATCACCTGAAAGACAAACCTGTAGTTACATATTGCACCGGCGGAATTCGCTGCGAAATCCTTTCAGCCGTAATGGTCGATAACGGATTTAAAGAGGTTTATCAGAT
>WLNM01000034.1 GCA_009699825.1 Actinomycetota bacterium | reverse complement strand
TGTTCAGTTGGAATTGCACCATCTAAATTCATAGCAAAATTAGCCTCTGGGCACTGTAAGCCAAATGGTTTATTAGAAATCGCACCCGATCGAATACTCACTTTTTTGCATCCATTGCCAGTATCTGCGCTGTGGGGGGTTGGACCAAAGACTGCGGAAACACTAGAACAATTGGGACTGCGCACCGTCGAAGATGTTGCAAAGTTGCCACGTGCCACACTGATTAGAGCAGTTGGGCAAGCCGCAGGTGAAACACTTCACGAACTTGCGTGGGGGCGGGATTTTCGCGATGTGACACCTGAAGATGTAGATAAGAGCATTAGCGCAGCAGAAACATTTGCACAGGATTTAGATAATCCTGAAGAGATACTGCAAGAGTTTTTGCGCCTTACTCAAAAAGCAACTGCACGTTTACGCGAAAAAGAATTATTTGCTAAGACAATTTCAATTAAAGTTCGTTTTGCAGATTTCACAACCATTAACCGCTCAAAAACTCTGCCACTTGCAACAGATAGTGCACATGAAGCTTATGAAGTTGTAAAAGATTTATATGCAGCGCTTCGAATAGAGCGTGCACGATTGCGACTAGTCGGTGTCAGCCTTGAAAATCTCGTTAGCGCAGCCCCTGAACAGATGGTGTTGGGTGCTCGCGATAAGGGCTGGCGCGATGCCGAGCGCGCAATCGATCGCGCACGTGCCCGATTTGGCCGCGCAAGTGTGCGCCCAGGGCGCTTGGTAGAAAACACCCCTGAAGACGAGTAGCCCGATTACAAAAGTTGTTCTATTGTTACGGCTATGCCACTGTCAGATCGCGAGCGTCAACTATTAGCCGAGATGGAGCAAGCTCTATCTGCTGATGACCCGCGCCTATCCTCGACTCTGACAGGTAGCCGCACTTTTCCTGGCCGCGCTCGGGTGCTCACTGGCGTAGGAGCGCTGCTCTCGGGCCTTGCAATAATTTTAGGTGGCCTTATTTCTCAGACCGTTCCAGTTGGAATATTGGGATTTCTCATCGCCCTCTTTGGCCTGATCACAGTCCTGTCAGCACTTGGCGGAATCGGCAAAGGCCCCAAAAACGCTGCCAAGAGTAAGAACTCAGGTATTCGCTCACGTCTAGAACAACGCTGGGATGAGCGTAATTTCGATAACTAAGAAGTAGATCCCACGCACAGGCCTCCCGAATTCGGGGGGCTTTTTTTATGCCCTGAACCTAGTGGGGAGCGGTGGGGATATTTGTGGGGATAGGTGGTTGAAAATGGGGAAAAAGGGAGTAAAGTGGGGAATGAGCCGTATTTTCACGCTCGCATAGGACACCTTGGGGAAGGGGCCACTACAGATGTTTTTGGGTACCCACGAACCACGTCTGGATGAAAAAGGTCGCCTCATTCTTCCTGCGAAATTTCGCGAAGAGCTTTCACCTGGTTTAGTAATTACAAAAGGACAAGAACGTTGTCTCTATGTTTTTCCAGCAACTGAATTTGCACACATCACAGAAACGCTGCGACAAGCACCAGTAACTGCAAAGGCTGCACGTGATTACTCACGTGTGATGTTTGCAGGTGCACACGATGAAATTCCAGATCGTCAAGGTCGCATAACTATTCCGCAGAGTTTGCGTACGTATGCAGCGCTTGAAAAAGAGTGCGTTGTTATTGGTGCAAATACTCGCGTTGAAATTTGGGATTCAACTTCATGGAATCAATATTTAGCAGATCGTGAAAAGGGATTCGCCGATGTTTCTGAGGAGGTGTTCCCAGGACTTTTCTAGTCCTTCATAAAAACAACTCTCATTTGTGGCCACTGCCGACCCTGCGACTGCGGCGCCCCTTCCCCGGCGCCGCATATAACAATCCGTCGGCCGGCAGTGACCAGAGATGAGAGAAGAGCACAAAAATCAGAGAAAGGGGGAGGCAATGATTCAGGAAAGTAATACGCAGCATGTATCTGTCATGCGCGATCAATGCATTGATTTACTTTCCCCTGCTATTTCATCTCACGCTAACCCTGTAGTTATCGATGCAACACTTGGTTTAGGTGGCCACACAGAAGCGCTACTAAATAAATTTCCACACTTAGTTGTCATAGGAATTGATCGCGATAGGCAAGGTATTGAAATTGCGAATGAGCGACTTTCCGCTTTTGGTGCGCGCTTTGTTTCCCATCACAGTATTTTCGACGGTATTTCTGAAATTGCTAAACAACATGGATATTCGCATGTTCAGGGAATCCTCTTTGATTTAGGTGTCTCATCACTTCAACTAGATATGGCCGAACGAGGATTCTCATACGCTCATGAAGCAGAACTCGATATGCGTATGGATAAGAGCCAAGGAATAACAGCTGCAGACATCATCAATACATATGCGCCAGGAGATTTAGTTCGCATTCTTCGTACTTATGGCGAAGAAAAATTTGCTACTCGAATCGTTGAATCAATCATTAAAGAGCGCGAAAAAGCGCCACTTAATTCAACCTCACAACTTGCAACGCTAGTAAAAAATGCGATTCCTGCAGCGACTCGGCGCACTGGCGGAAATCCTGCCAAGCGCACTTTCCAGGCACTACGTATCGAAACAAATGACGAACTCGGAGCGATTACACGTGCGATTCCGCAGGCATTAGAACTGCTCGATGTTCATGCACGGCTTGTAGTGATGTCATTTCAATCTCTAGAAGATCGAATTGTTAAGAATTTTTTTCAGGAAGCAACAACATCCGGAACCCCTCGGGGCTTACCTGTTGAAATCGCAGAATTGGCCGCCAAGTTTGCACTTGTCTTCAATGGAAGTCAGAGTCCAACAGATAGAGAAGTTCAAGAAAATTCACGAGCTGCATCCGTTCGATTACGTGCAATCGAAAGGGTGGCTGCATAAATGGCAATGACAGCAATTGCACCAGCAATCACCAAAACAACTTCTCGCGTTGCGCAAAAATCTACTCGCGCAGCACTTCGAATCGTTGCCGATGCATCCGCTGGAAAACAGGCAGATCGCAGATTCTTTGCTCGTTTTATCACAGTTCTCGGCGCATTCTTTTTAATGTCTCTGCTATTGATTAATACGTTGTTAGCACAGGATGCATTTGAGTTATCTAAATTACAAGCAGATTTAAAATTGTCCAGCGATCAATATGAAGCGGTTTCACATGAAATAGAGCGGCTTTCATCTCCTGCGGTGTTGGCCCATGAAGCACAAAAACTGGGCATGAAACCATCGCTTACGCCAACCTTTCTAAATCTGGATGTGCCTCGTGGGTAATTTAAATATGGCTAAAAAGCGCCTAGTTGTTCTTACAATTTTCGCGTTGTCATTCATGTTGCTGTTCGCGGGTCGACTTATCCAAGTCCAAATTTTTAATGCTGCAGATTATAAAATTCGTGCCGTAGATGAAATGGAAAACTCCCGTTTGATTCCTGCCAAACGTGGAGATATCACCGACATCAATGGAGTGACATTTGCCAGAAGTGTGGCAGCGATAAATATCGTTGTTGACCAGACTCAGATTTCAGATCCTGCCCGAGTTGCGGCATTTGCCGCACCAATTCTTAAGATGCCAGTTGCAGAAGTACAAGATGCAATTTCAGGAAAGCTTCGATACAACATGGTCTTATCAAATGCCGCACCTGCTATTTGGCGTTCTCTCGTAGATGCTATGGCAACTCACAACGCTGCACTTGAACCTAACCAAATCAATCAACGAATTATTGGATTCTTTGCCGAGCGCGGTTACATTCGAGACTACCCATCTGGCTCCTTACTTGCTTCACTAATTGGATTTGTTAGAAATGATGGCGTTGGAGCAACTGGCCTGGAATCAAGCATGAATTCAGTTATTGCCGGAACAGCAGGACGTTATTCGTATGCAGCTGCCGCAGGAGCTGAAATACCAGGTTCTCAATCTGAAATTATTTCAGCACAAAAAGGTACGAGCATTCGCCTCACCATAGATCGAGATATTCAGTGGGTTGCATCGAAGGCGATTTCAGATGCGGTTCGAAAATCTCGCGCACTCAGTGGAACTGTCATTGTTATGGATCCAAAAACTGGCCACATTTTGGCTCATGCAACTGCGCCGACTTTTGATCCAAATAACACCAAGAGCGTCTCACTTAATTTGATGCGAAATTATTCCGTACAAGAAGTGTACGAACCTGGATCCACTGGAAAAGTAATGACATTGGCTGCAGCGTTGGAAGAGAAGAAAATAACTCCCACAACTGTTTTCACAGTGCCGTATTCATTAAAGCGAAGCGATGCGACTTTCCACGATCACGAACGCCATCGCACGCAACAGATGACTGCAACAGGAATTCTTGCGGTTTCAAGTAACACAGGTTCAATTCAAATCGGTGAAACGATTAGTAATGACACTTTGCATAGTTATCTTTCAAAATTTGGCATGGGAACGAAAACTGGATCTGGCTTACCCGGTGAATCCGCAGGAATACTTCATCCTGTAAAAGATTGGTCTGGAACATCTGCTCCAACAATTGCTTTTGGACAAGGTTATTCACTCACTGCCATGCAGGCGACAAGTGTTTTTGCAACTATTGCAAATGATGGAATTCGTGTTTCACCAACGGTGATTGCAGGAACAAGTGATGCATCAGGTAATTTCACTCCTGCTCAATCGCGTACTTCAGAAGAAGTTGTTAGTCCGGAAACTGCAACGCAACTGCGTCTAATGATGGAAAGCGTGGTTTCTGCAACTGGAACCGCACCATCGGCTGCAATTCCTGGTTATCGAGTTGCAGGAAAAACTGGTACTGCGATGCGATACAACAGTGATTGTGGTTGCTATAGCGGCTATACGGCATCATTTATTGGGTTCGCTCCAGCAGATAAACCCGCATATGTCATCAGCGTAACAATTCAAAACCCGCAAGGAATGCACTACGGAGGAACTCTTGGTGGTCCAGTTTTTAAAGAAGTGATGTCATTTGTTTTGCAATCACGACATATTTCTCCAACGAATACAATTGTTCAGCCAGTTGCTTTGCTGCAGACTGATCTTAAAAAGAGTTCACAACTTAATTCGAAGGCAGCCAGATAATGATTCGCCCACTTACGCAAACCGAGCGTTCGCTATCTTCAATGCTTTCTATAATTGGCGCAAGTACGGACATATCAGCTGCAGATTTAGAAAAAATCGCAGTTACTGGAATATCTAGTTCAAGCAATGACGTCGAAGCAGGTGACCTATTCTGTGCTTTTGCTGGCGCTAAAGTACACGGCGCATCTTTTGCACGTGATGCGATGAAATCAGGCGCAGTAGCAATATTAACTGATGCAGATGGGGCAAAGTTAATAAAGGAAATGCCTGTTGTGGTTGTGAGCAATGTACGTAAAAGTGCAGCAATACTTTCGTCATGGTTTTATGGCGAACCTATGCGCGATCTTTTTAGCATTGGGATTACGGGAACAAACGGCAAAACAACAGTGAGCACTCTGTGCCATCAGATTTTTCAAAACGCAGGACAGGAAAGTGGATTAATTGGAACAGTAGAAACGCGTATTGGAAGTGAAATTCTTTCAAGCACTCGTACAACTCCAGAAGCTGCAGAACTGCAATCATTAGTTGCGACTATGAGAGAGCGTCATTGTCGTAATTTAGTGATGGAAGTATCGAGTCACGCCCTGACGCTAGAGCGAGTGAGAGGCAGTTATTTTGCGGCTGTGGGTTTCACGAATCTGTCCCAAGATCATTTGGATTTTCATGGAAGTATGGATGAATATTTCGCCGCTAAATCAAAGCTATTTACCTTTGAATACGCTGATCAAGCTTTCATCAACATAGATGATGCATACGGTCAAATATTGGCCGACAGCATTGAATTGCCAGTTCAGACTCTCTCTCGATTTAATGAAAGTGCTACATGGCATTACACGCGGATCGAAGAAGGTATCCAATTCAGCGACATTTCGATTCGAGGAGTGGGCGGAATTTTGATAGATACTCGTACAACCCTACGAGGTGGCTTCAATTTCGATAACTTATTAATGGCCGTTTCAATCTGTGTTGAATCAGGAATTGATCCAATTGATATTGCAACTCTGATTCCGCAATTAGTTGGTGCTAATGGCCGACTTGAACCGGTGAATTTGGGACAAAACTTTACAGCCCTTGTTGACTATGCCCATAGCCCTGACGCAGTTGCACGTGTTCTGGCTGCTGCCCGGGAAATGACAGATAAAAAAGTGATTGGAGTTTTGGGGTGTGGTGGAGATAGAGATAATTCAAAGAGAAATGTAATGGGGCAAGAACTTTCGTTGCGAAGTGATATTGCAATTTTTACGAGCGATAACCCTCGATCTGAAAATCCACAAGCGATTCTTGAACAGATGACTCACGGTTTAAAGATTTCAGCACCCAGCGCTATTGTGCAAGACCGAGCCGAAGCAATTACATTGGCTGTCAATCTTGCCCAACCTGGTGATGTTGTAATTGTGTTGGGTAAAGGTCACGAACGCGGTCAGGAAATTAACGGGGTAGTACACCCATTCGATGATCGATTAATTGTGGCTCATGCAATTGAGGCTAAGAAATGATTGCACTTACTCTTGAACAGATAGCCACGATTGTTGGTGGCAAAACATTTGGGAATTCTGCACAAGTCATCACAGCACCTCCTGTTTTTGATTCACGAGATGCTGTGAAGGGATCTCTTTTTCTCGCGCTGGTTGGTGAAAAATCTGATGGTCATGAATTCATTAGCGATGCACAATCACACGGTGCGTCAGGATTCATGACTACTCGCGAAGTAAATGGTGATGGCGTTCTCGTCGCAGATGTTCTACTAGCGGTGAAAGCCTTAGCTGCCTATGTGAGACGGCAGTTACCAGATTTAAAGGTTATAGCCATCACCGGATCAAGTGGAAAAACCACTACTAAAGATTTATTGGCATCGATACTTTCTAGTCGTGCAGAATGTGTATCTACCAAAGCCTCTTTCAATAACGAACTCGGCGCTCCAATTACTCTCCTTGAATGCACTACTGAAACTAAATATTGCATCCTAGAAATGGGAGCACGCCATCAAGGAGATATCGCAGCACTATGCGAAATGGCGCAACCAGATATTGGAGTCGTTTTGCGTGTGGGAACCGCACATTTGGGCGAATTCGGAAGTGTTGAAAAAATTGCTCAAACAAAGAGTGAACTCATACAGGCATTGAGTCCGGATGCAATCGCTGTACTTGGAACTTATGATCGATTTACGAAAGCAATGAATTCTCTTCACACAGGAAGAGTTATCTATTTTGGGCAAGATTCTCATGATGATGTACGCGCTGCCGACATTGAAATGCGTGAAGCGCGAGCACATTTTGACCTTGTCACACCAGCGGGGCGTGATGCAGTTGGTATGCGTTTAATTGGTGCTCACCAAATTTCAAATGCTTTGGCTGCAGCTGCAGTATGCACAGCCCTTGAAATTCCTATTGAAGTGATCGCAAGTGGTTTATCCACTGCAGACCTTGCGAGCAAATGGCGAATGCAAATCAATGAAGTCGAAGATTTGCTTATCATCAATGATTCCTACAATGCCAATCCAGAGTCAATGAAGGCAGCACTTGATTCTTTAGTTTTATTCGCACAAGAACGCGGCGGCGCTTCATGGGCATTTCTTGGACAGATGCATGAACTTGGATCACAAAGCGACGCGCTTCATGCATCAGTTGCAGCACATGCTCATGAGTTAGGTATCGATCACCTTGTAAGTATTGGAACACGAGCATTTGCTGAAGGCATTCCAGCGCAGAGCTCTACTACGCTTCATTATTGCCAGGACATAGCACAAGCACTTTCACTTGTGTCACATTGCGCCCCAGGCGATGTTGTACTTGTGAAAGCTTCACGATCTGAGCACTTTGAGACGTTAAGCCAAGGGTTAGAAGATTCATGGAAAGAATTGCGCAGAGAGGATAAGAAGTGAAAGTTATTCTCATTGCTGGTGCTATGGCGCTTCTATTTTCACTCTTTGGTACACCTTTTCTAATTCGAATTCTCGCCAAGCGTGGTTTTGGTCAAATAATCAGAGATGACGGCCCAACATCTCATCACACAAAACGTGGAACTCCCACCATGGGTGGAATTGTAATTATTGTTGCAACTCTCTTTGCATATGCCATTGCACATTTTTTTTCTGGACGTCCACCAACTATTTCAGCACTTTTAGTAATTGGTCTTGTTGTTTCATTAGGTTTAATTGGTTTCTTAGATGACTATCTAAAGATCTCGCGCAAGCAATCACTGGGTCTTTCCGGTAAACAAAAATTAGTTGCACAGGCGGCCATTGCCTCACTCTTTGGTTATCTTGGAATTCAATTTGCGGACCTAGATGGTCTCACGCCAATTTCCCAGCACTTATCTACTGTGCGGGAAACTTCACTCGTACTTGGTCCGATCCTGGTCGTCATTTGGGTTGCATTTATGGTTGTGGCAACTAGTAATGGCGTTAATCTCACAGATGGTTTAGATGGTCTTGCAAGCGGCGCATCAGCGATGACATTTTTAGCATTTGTACTTATCGGGGTTTGGGAATTTGGACAGAGTTGTGCAATTGCTCTATCAAATAATTGTTATGCAGTCCGAGATCCTTTGGATCTAGCTGTTCTCGCCGCCGCCTTTGCTGGTTCGTGCACAGGATTTTTATGGTGGAATGCATCGCCTGCCAAAATATTTATGGGAGATACTGGATCATTGGCGTTAGGTGGAGCACTTGCCGGACTCGCAGCAACATTACGCGTTGAGTTATTACTTATTCCTCTAGGTGGGCTATTCGTAATCATCACTATGTCAGTAATAATACAAACGCTTTATTTTAAAATTTCTGGCGGCAAACGTGTCTTTAAGATGGCGCCTTTGCAGCATCACTTTGAATTATTGGGTTGGGGAGAAGTCACTATTGTTATTCGGTTCTGGATCATTGCCGGACTCAGCGTTGCACTTGGGTTAGGTCTTTTTTACGCTCAATGGGTCAGCGCTTAAGTAGTTTTATATGCCACTTAATTTTTCTAAGAATCGAATTTTAATTCTGGGCGGTGGGGTAACCGGAAGCGCTCTTGCACACTCACTGACGCGTCGCGGTGCAAT
>WLNM01000033.1 GCA_009699825.1 Actinomycetota bacterium | reverse complement strand
TACGAAAATGGTTACATCACATACATGCGTACAGATTCAATCAATTTATCTCAGCAAGCAATTAGTGCAGCACGTGCATCTGCAAAAGCACTCTATGGTGCAGACCATGTTGCTGATGCGCCACGTGTGTACCAAGGTAAATCTAAGAATGCGCAAGAAGCACACGAAGCAATTCGTCCTGCAGGAGATGCGTTTAAGACACCTGGTGAATTAGCACCCGAACTTTCACGAGATGAATTCGCTTTATATGACCTTATTTGGAAGCGCACTGTGGCATCACAAATGGCTGATGCTAAAAAGATGCAGATGCGTGTTGATTTTGATGCGACTACTAATGACAAAAAAGAGACCATTTTCCGCGCTAATGGATCTGTAATTACTTTTCCAGGATTCTTAGCCGCCTATGACGACATCGTTGAAGAAAAAACCGATGAAGAGTCAGAAGATAAGCGCTTACCTGCAATGACTGTTGGACAAGCAGTAAAAGTTAACGAATACAGCTGCGAAGGCCATGACACAAAGCCGCCGGCTCGTTACACAGAACCAACACTTGTTAAGAAATTAGAAGAACTTGGTATCGGTCGTCCTTCAACGTTTGCATCCATTATTCAAACTATTCAAGATCGCGGATACGTTTATAAGCGCGGTCGTGCACTCGTTCCAACATTCTTAGCCTTCTCTGTTACAGGATTATTAGAAACACACTTTACAAAATTAGTTGATTACGAATTCACTGCGAGCATGGAAGAAGACTTAGACAAGATTGCAGCTGGCGAAGCTGGCCGCGTTGATTGGTTACGCGACTTTTTTTACGGTCACGACGGACAACCAGGACTTAATGAATTATCTGCCGACCTCGGCGCAATTGATGCGCGCGAAGTCAACACAATGCGTTTAGCTCCTGATATCGAAATCCGAGTTGGTCGCTACGGTGCGTACTTGCAACAAGGTGAAGGCGAAACACGCAAGCTCGCAAACATTCCAGAGACAATGGCGCCAGATGAACTCACGCTAGATGCTGCAATTGAAATTCTTGCTAAACCATCTGGAGAACGCGATCTCGGTGTTGATCCAATAACAAACTTTCCGATCATCGCTAAATCTGGTCGCTTTGGTCCATACATCACAGAAGTTTTCCCAGTAGAAGTTGTTCCAGAAGGTGCGAAGAAAAAGCGTAAGAAAGCAGATGCCCCAAAACCAAAAACTGCGTCATTACTTTCTACGATGACACTTGACACTGTTACCTACGAAGACGCAATTAGATTGCTTTCATTGCCACGTCTACTTGGCACTAACAGTGCCGGTGATGACATCACAGTACAAAATGGTCGTTACGGCCCTTACTTAAAGGCAGGTGCTGATTCGCGCACACTGACATCAGAAGATCAATTGTTCTCAATTTCATTAGATGAAGCGCTAGAGATTTATTCAAAGCCAAAAGAGCGGCGTCGCGGTGTTGCAAAGCCACCACTTAAAGAACTCGGTAAAGATCCCGCAACAGAGAAAGAAGTTATTGTTAAAGATGGTCGCTTCGGTATGTATGTCACCGACGGCGAAACAAATGCAACGCTTCGTCGGGGTGACACACTAGAAGCGTTAACTCTTGATCGCGCACTCGAATTACTTGCAGGGCGCCGTGCATGGGAAGCAGAAAACGGACCATCTCCAAAGAAGTCACGAAAGAAGGCTGCCCCTAAAAGCCCTAAGGCTAAAGCGCCATCTCTGACTAAGAACACAGTCAAAGCTACTGGCAAGAAGAAAGCAGCTAAAAAGAAAGATTAGTTTTTAGTGCCTGGAGCCAAAACTCTTAATCCCAGTTGTTCTGCATTTTTAGCCATTAGTTTGTCGTATGTAATTAAACCGCCTGTAGCTGTGCTTAGGAATATTAATGTTGCAACATGAATTGCATCAAGAGAACGCAGAGTAACTTCGTGCGAGAAATTTTCAGCAATAGTAAGAATGCTTGGAATAGGCTCAACAATATTTATTTTGGCTAACTCGCTTTGAGCAAGCTGTACCCGTGAAGGGTCGATTCGCTGAACTGTTCGCAAAACTTCAACCCGAGAGATGCTTGAAGTGATGGCAGGTTCTGTAATGAATTTAACGAGGGCGGCACTCTCATCCTCTTTAAAGATAATTTTTAGAATGGCAGAGCTATCTAGGTAGTAGCTCAATATCTAGCCTCAGCCCGCATCTCGAGCAATACCTGCGACGCACACTTTGTGCCCTTGAGTTTTACTGGACTCTTAGTTGGTCGCCACTCAGGGTTACTTGCAGGTGTAATAAATCCTGCTTCAACAAACTCTTCATATAAGGATCTTGCGATAGGCACAAGGCGAGCAACTGGAATCCCGTGTTCAGTTATTTCTACAACGGACCCTTCTTTTACTTGATCCAAAATTTGCGAAGCGGATTGACGTAATTCACGAACTCCGAATGAGAGGGGCTCAAGATCTTTGCCATTCAAGTTCTTTTTAGCGCCCATAGGGGAAGTGTAGCACAATATTATTAATGTGCTACATCAGTTATTCTAGAAAGATTACATATTAGGAGTAGAGTGCAAAAATGGAAGACAAGGAAGAGCTCGAAGACATTGCCGACTTTGATTAAGCGATGTTAGATAAATCAAAGAAGATTCCTTGGTCCGATGGAAAAAAGGATTTAGGCCTTAAATAAGCTCAATTAGGCCTGTCTGAGCCTTAGATAGGATTGCCCCATGTCCTCACTGCCAAGACCTGCCGCGCCTGCCCAAGATGAGACGCGCGGAGTTTTGGCTATTCCAGCCTTTAGAAAACTCTGGAACTCAATGCTTTTTTCTTCCCTCGGTGATTGGCTCGGACTGCTTGCAACAACTGCACTGGCGCAGCAACTCTCTGGTGACAGTTATGCAAAAGCAAACTTTGCAATCGCAGGTGTCTTTATCGCTCGCTTACTGCCATCAGTTTTCTTAGGACCAATCGCAGGTGTCATTGCAGATCGCTTTGATCGCCGCAAACTCATGGTTACCTGCGATATTTTGCGCACTGGCTTTTATATTTCTATTCCAATCTTTCATAATTATTTATGGCTCTACACCGCAACGATTTTGGTTGAGTGCATAACGCTCTTCTGGTCACCAGCGAAAGAAGCATCTGTTCCAAATCTTGTTCCACGCGAGAAACTAGAAAGTGCCAACCAGGTATCACTGCTAGCCGCTTATGGCACTGCCCCAATTGCTGCAGCTCTTTTTGCAATTCTTGCTCTTTTTAGCAATGCAATCACTGCGTTCTTGCCTTCATTTGCAGGAAGCGCAATCGATATTGCGCTGTACGCAAACGCTGCAAGTTTCGCATTTGCGGCATTTACAATTCGCGGACTACATGAAATTCCTAAAATAAAAGATGCTAAAAAAGGATCAGAAGTAGGAGTTGGTAAATCCCTCTTACAAGGGTGGAAAACAGTTTCGGATTCAAAGATTATTCGCGGCCTCATTGTTGGCATGGTTGGCGCATTCATTGCGGCCGGCGCGGTCATCGGTCTTGCGCGTACTTTCGTAGGCGATCTTGGCGGCGGAGAAGCTGCATACGGCGTTCTCTTCGGCGCAGTATTTACGGGTCTGGCGCTAGGCATTGCAGTTGGACCGAAAGTATTTGCACAATTCTCGCGTCGTCGATTATTTGGCGCATCTCTTACAACTGCGGGCATTTTCCTTGTCCTACTCGCTGTTATTCCAAACCTTGTGCTCGCTGTCTTCATTGTTATTTTCCTCGGCGCATTCTCCGGAATATGTTGGGTTACCGGCTTCACGATGCTTGGTATGGAAGTACAAGATGAAGTGCGCGGTCGCACATTTGCGTTCGTGCAATCTCTTATTCGAGTCACGTTGGTTGCAGTCCTTGCAATTTCACCACTCATCGCAGCAGCATTTGGTGAACACACATTTAAGTTCCGTAACTCAGAGCTAACATATAACGGCGCTGCAATAACAATTCTGATTGCCGGAGTTATTGCCGCAATAATCGGATCAATTTCATATCACCATATGAAGGATCGCCCTAATATTTCTTTGTGGTCTGACATTACAAACGCATTTAAAGGTGAGCTTGGTTCAATAACTGGCGCACAAACTAAAGGTATTTTTATCGCATTCGAAGGTGGAGAAGGAACAGGAAAATCAACACAATCAAAGTTGCTTAAGAAATGGTTAGAAGCAGAAGGCGAAGAAGTTGTTCTCTCTCGAGAACCTGGTGGAACAGATTTAGGACAAGGTTTACGAAAGATTTTGCTTGGCCATGAAACAGGTGATATTTCTCCACGCGCAGAAGCCTTGTTATATGCAGCAGATCGCGCACACCATGTTTATTCAATCATTCGCCCCGCGCTCGATCGAAGCGATGTTGTTATTACTGATCGTTACTTTGATTCATCCATTGCATACCAAGGTGCAGGTCGAGTTCTAGAACCAAATGAAGTGGCTCGTATATCTCGTTGGGCAACAGAATCACTCTTTCCAACACTGACAATTATTATTGATCAACCTGCAGAACTTGGACTTGGCAGACTCAAGAGCCGCGATCGCCTAGAGGCCGAACCTCTCGCGTTTCATGAACGTGTGCGCAATGAGTTTTTACAAATTGCAGCAATGGATCCAGAGCGATACTTAATTGTTGATGGCAGGCAGAGCATTGAAGATATTCATGAACAAATCATTTCTCGAGTTGGTGAAATACCAGCACTTAAGCGCAACTCCGAAAAACAGAAGAAGACAAATCGTCGAGTAAAGAAAAAGCCATGAGCGTCTTTGACACACTCGTTGGGCAAGAGCACCTCATTGCGAAATTGCAAAGTGCAATACATTCAGCAAAGAATGGTGAAGAAACACAAGAGATGACGCATGCGTGGGTTTTCACTGGCCCACCTGGTAGCGGTCGTTCCAGCGCTGCTGTTGCATTTGCGCAAGCACTTGTGTGCCCGGATCTAGGTTGTGGCACATGCAACGCGTGTTTATCTGCAGCCAATGGTGGACATCCCGATGTAGAAATCATTCGCACAGAAGGTTTATCAATCAAGATTGACGAAGTCCGCGAACTACTTGCGCGCGTTGCATGGGCACCTTCTATGGGTGGTTGGCGTGTAGTTGTTATGGAAGATGCTGATCGGCTAACAGAATCAGCAGCCAATGCACTTTTAAAAGCAATCGAAGAACCAGGTAATCGCACCGTCTGGTTGCTCTGCGCACCGACCCTGCACGATGTACTGCCAACTATTCGTTCGCGCTGTCGCCATATGCAACTAGTTACACCGAGTACAAAAGATGTTGCAGCTGTTCTGCAATCGCGTGACGGAATTTCACCGCAGATGGCAGATTTTGCAGCGCGCGTAAGTCAAGGACACATCGGTCGCGCAAAGTACATCGCCACCAACGAACACGTGCGTAGTAATCGCAAAGTAATCATGAATCTAGCGCTGCACTTAACAAATGTTTCCGAAGCATTTAAGGCAGCACAGACACTCGTTGATCTTGCAACAGAAGATGCCAAGGCGGCTGCGGAAATCCGAGATGAAAAGGAACAAGAGGATCTTGCGCAGGCATACGGTAAAGGTGCAACAGGCCGCGGTATGGCTACTGGCGGTTCGAAGGCGCTTAAAGAATTAGAGAAAGAACAAAAAACTCGAACAACTCGTATGGTGCGAGATTCACTTGATGCGGCATTGCTTGATATTGCAACCCTGTATCGCGACATCATGATGATTCAATCTGGTCATATTGATTCGTTGATAAACATTGAGATGGCAGAAGAAATTCGCTCTCTTGCAACTATTTTGCCAACACACCGCACGATTCAAAAAATCGATGCAATCATGAAAGCACGCAAGAATCTCGGATACAACGCCGCGCCACTCCTCACTATCGAAGCGTTGATGTGCGCACTCGTTTAATTTCCGCATTAGCTATTTGTGTACTCCTACTTTCAGGATGCGTTAAGGAAGTAAAACCGGTCAAACTCGAGACGCTGCAAGATTTTCAAGCACAACCCATTAAGTGGCGGAACTGTTTTGACAATCTCCTTTGCACAGATGTTCTTGTACCGATTGATTACACAAATATAAAACTCGGAACATTTAAGATTGCAGTTCTCAAGCACGAAGCAAGCAATAAAGAAGATCGCATCGGTTCTATGTTTGTAAACCCTGGTGGCCCTGGAGCATCGGGTGTGGAATATGCCTACGGCGCTGAATACATCGTCAGCCCAGAATTACTTGCCCTATATGACATTGTGGGTTTTGATCCACGCGGGGTAGGGCGAAGCGCACCGATTCGCTGTCTGACAGATGATGAAAGCGATGCTAATTACGCGTCGGATTCAAAGCCCGATAACGCGCAAGAGTTCGATGTATTAGTCAAAGAAGCACAGGATTATGTCGCTAAGTGCGAGAAGAATACAAAGAATTTAACTGCATATAGCACTGAAAATGCTGCACGAGATATGGATGTAATTCGTGCCGTACTTGGTGATGAAAAACTAAATTACCTCGGCAAGTCATATGGCACATACCTTGGAACAATTTATGCCCAGTTGTTTCCAGACAAAGTTGGCAGACTTGTTCTAGATGGCGCTATTGATCCACACGCAACGCCGCTAGAACAATCTCTTACACAAGCAATTGGTTTTGACAGTGCGATAGATGCATTTGTGAAAGATTGCTTACAGATTGATACCTGTCCACTACCAAAGGATGCAACAAAGCAGTACTTCACAGAATTATTTGATGCGATTGCAAAGAAACCATTAACAACTCGTACTAAGCGAGTTGCAACCGAATCACTCGTTGTTCTTGGTACAGCATCTGCTTTGTATGACAATGAATCTGGTTGGCCAATGCTACGAGTTGCACTCAAGCAAGCAAAGGCTGGTAACGGTTACATGTTCCTATCACTGGCCGATGCATACACTGGCAGACAACCAAACGGTGTTTATCCAACCAATGAAGGCGACTCTGGATTTGTTATTGATTGTCTGGATTGGAATGACACACGAAGCAACGAACAGATTGCGCAAGATGCTAAAACATTTAAGGCACAAGCTCCAGTCTTTGGTCCCTATCTTGCATACTCTGGAGTCTCGTGTAAATCTTTTGCTGGAATTAAGCAACCAATAGAGATTGACCAAATAAATACTGCACCAATAATTGTTATTGGCACACTACGTGATCCAGCAACACCATATTCATGGGCTCTTGCACTTCACAAACTGATTGCTAATTCACTTTTGATTACATTTGACGGTGATGGCCACACCGGACATGGACGTGGTTCTACCTGCGTTGATAACACAGTGGATACCTTTTTTATCACCGGCAAAATTCCCACTGAAGACCAGAAATGTGACCTCAGTACCGCTCTATAAAAGTTATTTCACGCATGAAAAATGGTAAAAAGCACCCCATCTCATAGGGTTAGATTTACCCATGCGCTTAGACCATGTCTCATATGTAACTTCCCATGATCAACTAGCCGACACCGTTCAACGCCTTGGCGCTCGCCTTGGCAGCACATTTGTTGACGGCGGTATTCATCCACGTTTTGGCACACGCAACTTCACGCTTCCATTACAAAATGGTCACTACCTGGAAGTTGTTTGCCCACTCGATCATCCTTCATCAGATTCAACACCCTTTGGTAAAGCAGTTTCACAACGCGCAGCAGAAGGTGGCGGTTGGCTCACATGGGTAGTTGCAGTCGATGATGTTTCTAAGATTGAAAAGCGTTTGGGTCGCGCTGCAGTAGATGGTCACCGGACAAAGCCAGATGGAAAAGATTTAGCATGGAAACAAATTGGTGTTCTTGGAACACTCGAAGATAAGCAACTTCCATTCTTTATCGAATGGCTTTCACTTGATCATCCATCAACAGATGGAAAAGCAATTGCAAAGATTGTAAAAGTCGAACTAGCAGGAGATGAATCACGCATCGAAGAGTGGCTTGGTTCAGAACTTCGTGCAGCCATTGGCTCAGATGTTGAAGTTGAGTGGGTTGCCTCATCTGCTAATGATGGCGATGCGGGAATTGTTGCAGTACATGTAATGACACCTAGCGGTGTCGTTCGTCTCGACTAATTAATTAGCGAGGACGACGTCTGCGTTGACTTGAATTTGGACGTGGACGCTTGCCGCCAGAGCGAGAAGGCCCACGAGATTCAGTAATCGGTGCAACGTAAGGAATACCACTTGGCTCTTGAGCGCCAGTGATTGTCATTAATTCAGCGTCATTTGGTTTTACCCCAACGAAACGTGGTGTTACACCAGCACGAGAAGTTAATCCCTTTACGGATGTTTGTTGTTTCGTTGTTGCAAGAACTACTACTCCACCAGCTTCGCCCGCACGTGCTGTACGGCCAGAGCGGTGTAGATAATCTTTGTGATCTGTTGGTGCATCTACGTGCACAACAAGTGAGATTCCATCAACGTGAATTCCGCGTGCGGCTACATCAGTTGCGACAAGGGCTGAATTTTCTTGATCTTTAAATAGTTTGAGTGTGCGTGTGCGCACTGCTTGTGACTTTCCACCATGGAGTGCACCAACTGGTACACCAGCTTTTGCGAGGTTGTCAGCAAGACGATCTGCGCCGCGTTGGGTCTTAACAAAGAGAATTGTTTTTCCGTTACGCGCTGCGATTTGTGCAGTGATTAAATCTTTATCACCTGGGTGCATAACAAGAACATGGTGCTCCATAGTTGATACAGATGCACGGTCGTTTTGTAGTGAGTGCGTCTTTGGGTTCTTTAGGTATGACTTAACGAGTGAGTCAACACCGCGATCAAGCGTTGCTGAGAAGAGCAGACGCTGTCCGCCCATCTTTCCTTGATCAAGAATTTCTTTTACTACTGGCAAGAAGCCCATATCAGCCATTTGATCTGCTTCATCTAGGACTGTGATCTCGAGGTTATCGAGCTGTACTTCTCCGCGATTAAGTAAATCAATTAAACGACCAGGTGTTGCAACAAGGATGGCAGTTGCTTTGCGCATTGCAGTGATCTGCTTTGCATATGGCATTCCGCCTGCGATAACAACTGATTCGTGACCAATTGCGCGAGCAAGTGGTGTTAGAACTTCATCGATTTGTTGTGCAAGTTCGCGAGTTGGTGT
>WLNM01000032.1 GCA_009699825.1 Actinomycetota bacterium | reverse complement strand
GTCGAATCGAGAATTTCTATCGCCGAGATGCGCGCATGTTGGGATAGCAAGCGTGGCAATGCGATGAAAGCTGCTGGATAAAAGAGCATGTATAAAACGTTAGAAATCAATTCACTACGAAGATTAAGGGTATAAAAAACACTCAGCGATGAAAATATTGAACCGGTAGCCCATAATCCGATTGCTAAAGCAAGAAATGCAACTCCAATGTGATCATTAAAACTTGGGACAACAAAGAGTGCAAGAACGAACAGAATAGCAACGGCGTTATAAATCCATAGATCCAAATAAATCTGTGGGTTCTTGTAAATAACTTTTGAAAATAGGTGAATTGTTAGAAGTAAGAATCCCAGAGTATTAAATGAAAAATATTTACGGAGCACGACAACACCGTAGAAGCAATGCATTTAAAGACGAATAGGGACAGCCCTATATCTTTATTTTCCGATTTTTCGCACAAGTGAGCGAGGTCCAAAGCGCGCAATAGTGCTCAAAATTATGTACTGCCAACCAGGAACAGATATAACTTTGCCATTCTGGTTATCTTTCCATGCTTGTGAAACTACGTGATCAGCGTTGAGCCACATGAATTCAGGCAGACCATTCATTTTCATTCGGCCTCGCTCATGAAATTCCGTATGAGTAAATCCAGGGCAGAGTGCCGAAATTTTTATACCCGTGCCGCTCAGTTCAGTGTGAAGAGATTCAGAAAGCACGGTGAGATAAGACTTAGATGCACTGTATGTTCCACCAGCAATCCAGCCAGCAACAGATGAAACGTTGATAATCGATCCGCTATTTCTCTCTTTCATCTGTGGAATCACGGTGTGCATTAAGCGCATAGGAGCACGAACTAACACATCGAGTAATTGTTGTTCCGAATCTAAAGCGCTAACACTAAATTTTTTATTGATACCAAAGCCTGCATTATTTATGAGGACTTCAATTGCATTCTCGTTGATATATTTTTCAACTTTTGCACATCCAGAATCAGTGGCTAAATCTGCCTCAATAATTGCAGTCTGCACCTTAAATTTTGATTCTAAAAACTCAGCACGTTCTTTCATGCGTTCAAGGTCTCTAGAAGCAAGGATTATGTTCAAACCTTCGCGAGCAAGTACACGAGTGAAACTCTCGCCAATACCAGCAGTTGCGCCTGTAACCAACGCCCATTTGCTCATCTGCTCTCCTAAACTAGACTTGCAATTATGGTACTTATAGTGGACGTAGGGCAATCAGGGACAAGATTTAGAACACCTGATACTGAATTTGTTAGCAAGCGAGCAAAGCATGCTAATGAATCTACGCTTGAAGTGCTAAACGATTTGTTTATAGAAGCTCAAGAAAATTTAGGCCAAAATTTTCAAAGTGAAGTTGTCGCATTAAGCCTTACAGGTGTTTATGGTGATGTTGGTGATCCAAAACCATTTGGACAGTTAGCCGCAAAATACTTTGGTGCACAATCGGTTGCAGTTATTGATGATGGTTTAGCTGGTTATTTTGCTGCATTTGGAAATGGCGATGGCGTTGCACTCTCAATTGGGAGCGGAACGGTTGCAGTTGCTGGCCGTCGCGGCAGCTATTCGCATGCAGATGGCATCGGACATTTTTTTGGCGATCTCGGTTCGGGATTTTGGTTAGGCAGGGCTGCCCTTGAGCGTGTACTTGCTACCCAAGAAGGTAGGGATGATGCAACTTTTCTTTCGGGCTTTTTTGAATCAGAGATAAAAACTTTTGAATCGCTTAAGTCATATACAGATGCCAAGGCACAAATTCTCTGTATTAATGCTGCAAAAGCGCTGTTAGAGGCGGCAGAGGAGAAGAACACAGATGCGATAACAATTCGAGATAAAGGCGCAGAATATTTAGCTAAGACAATTCGATCAGCATGGACCAATGTTGGCGGAATGCGTAATGAAGGAATTTCAATTGCATTACTTGGAAAATTGGCAACTAATAAAGGTTATGCCGAAGCGATTAGACGTCGCACATCTTCATTGCTGCCACAAATCACTTTAGTAGAGCCAAAGGGAAATCACTTAGACGGTGCAATGTTTATCGCCGAAAACGTACCAGAAGATATTGAGCCTTTACTTCGCTGGTGGCGTAAGTAATTCACCAATTGCACCCGCAGGAACAAATGGTTGGTTTGGTGCCACAGCGCTAATTCTTGTGTACTCATTATTTTGAACAGGTCTCGGATCTAACTCACCTTTATTTGGCCACATTGACATGGCACGCTCGGCTTGAGCAGTAATCGTTAATGATGGATTAACACCAAGGTTAGCTGTGACTGCTGCACCATCAACAACATGCATCGTTGGATAATTCCACACGCGGTGATACGGATCGATAACACCTTGCGAAATATCTGAACCAATTACACAGCCACCCACAAAGTGCGCCGTAAATGGGGCGCCAATGAGGTCACCAATGTGTCCGCCAGCGAAACCTCCATAATTATTTGCAATCCGCCTGACTGTTTCATTTGCTGCAGGAATGTAAGTTGCATTTGGATTTTCGGAGTTGTTTGTAGATGTTAAACCTAACCCCCACCACTTTTTCTTTGGGCGTACTGACAGTGCTGAATCTACGTTCTGCATAACAAGTGCTATGACCGTGCGCTCAGACCACTGATGAACATTTAACACCCGCAACAATAGTGATGGTTTCTTAACAAATTCCCGTACCCACTGACGACGGCGATCTTTAGCAATATTTCCATCAGTCATGATTGTTTGTAGTAAACCCATTGCATTACTTCCCTTGCCATATCTCACTGGCTCTACATGAGTATGTTCATCAGGAAAGAATGAAGACGTAATTGCAGCGCCTTTGCTGAAATCAATATCACTCTTTGGCAATAACGCACCAGTGAGTGCCTCGCTATTTGTTCTCGAAAGATCTCCGAGGCGCTCAGAGAGTTTGGCTAATTTCCCAGTTGCTTTCATACGGTGCATCAGTTTTTGAGTGTTATATGTTCCGGCACTGACAATTAATTGATTTGCGGTGAAAGTAATTGTTCGACCGAATAATCCTGTTGTTTTCTTAGCTTTAATAATCCATGAACCATCACTTGCCTGTTCGAAAGAAGTTACGGTTGTCAGTGGAAATACTTTGGCTCCAGCAGATTCGGCTAAGCCAAGATAATTTTTAGGTAATGTATTTTTTGAATTGAATCGGCATCCAGTCATGCATGCGCCGCATTGTTGACAACCATTTCTTGCTGGACCCACGCCGCCAAAATATGGATCTTTACTTGCGACACCTGAGCCTTCACCGAAATAAACACCGAGCGGCGCCATCTTGAATGTGTGCCCAACACCCATCTCGATTGCGACTTCTTTCATTGCTTGATCACTTGGCGAGAAGTATGGATTTTCTGCAACACCAAGCATGCGACTTGCTTGGTCATACCAAGGCAATAACTCTGATTTCCAATCGGTTATGTGCTTCCACTGCTTATCTTCAAAATAAGAATCAGGTGGTTGATACAAGGTATTTGCATACACAAGTGAACCGCCACCAACACCTGCCCCAGCGAGGATTAATACATCTGGTAGCGCATGAATGCGTTGAATACCTAGTAGCCCAAGTTTGGGAAAGAATAAAAATTTGCGCAAACGCCAAGAAGTCTTTGGAAAATCTTTTTCTTTAAACCTTTTTCCGGCTTCTAAAACAGCAACTGAATAACCTTTTTCGATGAGCCTGAGTGCTGATACAGAGCCACCAAATCCAGAACCTATGATGAGTACATCAAAGTCCTTAGTCATGGCTTTAGTTTGCAAGAACATGGCAAGATTGCGCAATACCAACACAGGTCCCCGTAGCTCAGTGGATAGAGCAACCGCCTCCTAAGCGGTAGGTCGCAGGTTCAACTCCCGCCGGGGACACTTCTTAAATTAATGTTTGAGAGTAAATCGTTGCAATGACTTTGGTGCCCACCAATTGCGTTCACCAAATAATCGCATGAGAGCAGGAACTAGAAGTGCTCGAATCAATGTGGCATCAAGCAGAACAGCAAATGCAACACCGAATCCAAGCATCTTGATCGAAGTAACACCGCTAGTCATAAAGGCTGCGAAGACAACTGCAAGCAATAGAGCTGCAGCCGTAATAATTCGAGCAGAGCGTTGTAAGCCTTTAGCAACAGATTCGATGTTAGATTTTCCATCTAAGTGTTCTTCACGAATACGGGAAAGTAAGAAGAGTTCGTAATCCATAGATAAACCGAATACGACTACAGCAATCAAAATAATTGATCCGGTATCAACAGTGCCTGTGACCGTGAAGTCTCCAACTAACCATTTGAGATGGCCATCAATGAAGATCCATGTCACTGCCCCGAGTGTGGCAATTAAGGAAAGAGCGTTGAGTACAACTGCCTTAATTGGCAAAATAATTGAGCCAGTAAAGACGAAGAGAAGTATGAATACTGTGAGCGCAATCCAACCGAGTGCCCATGGAAGTGCACGTGCGACGCCATCTTGTGAATCTGTAAAGTCTGCAGCAGCACCGCCGATGAGTGTTCCTTCCGGAACCGAAAGCGCACGAATGTCGTGAATGATTCGCTCTGAATCTAGACTTCTTGAAGACTCCTTCGAAATTACTTGAACGCGAACGTCTTTTCCAAAGTATTCAATCTGGCCCACACGAGCAATCCCATCAACACCTTGCACACGAGCCAAGAAGTTATTTATTTCAATCTCTTTGCCTGCACCATTTGGCACGACTACTTCAATAGGACTTCCTTCTAATCCAGTGAAACGTTGATCAATAACAGCCGATGCAACAGCAGCGGGATCAGATTGTGGAAGTACGCGTGCATCAATTTGCGCAAAAGCGATATTAGTAATTGGTGCAGCAAAAATTCCAAGAACTAAGAGAGAGGCAATTACTACAGGGATTGGACGCTTCATTACGGTGCGAGCAGTGTGAGCCCATCGACCATCTTCTTTAGGAACTATTCCGGCTTTGCGAACAACTCCCTTATCTACTTTATGACCCAAGATTGCAAGCAGTGCTGGCAAGGGAATTAGTGCACCGAGTACAGCCAATGAAATAACTGATACTCCTGCATAGCCAAAAGACTTAAGGAAGTTCAGTGGGAAGAGTAATAAAGATGCCATGGTTACAAGCACTGTTAGTCCAGAGTAGAAAACAGTTTTACCAGCTGTAGCAACTGTTGTTATTACCGATTCTTCAACGCTCTTGCCCGCATGTAATTCTTCGCGGAATCTATTAACAATTAATAGCGCATAATCAATTCCAAGTCCAAGCCCCAAACCGGTGATGAGGTTAAGAGCAAAGACTGACACATTGGTAAATAGTGTAAAAATATAAATGATTAAAAATGATCCAAGGATTGCGCTGACACCAACAACTAATGGCATCGCGGATGCAATCATGGTCCCAAATACAAATGCCAGAAGTACAAAAGTTAAGGGAATGGCAATCGATTCTGCGATAGCCAAATCTTTTTGAATCTTGCTGTTAATTGCATGAGTAATGACCCCACCGCCTGAGGCGTGAACTATGAAATTTCCTTGCTTACCATCAAATTTTGCTTGAACTTCCTTGCCAATTTTTTCAATTGAAGCCCAGTCATTTGCTTCTGCTATGGAGTAAATAAATAAGAATGCAGCTTTGTCATCTGCGGCTCTCATTGCAGGAGCACCACCGGTGTTCCAGTAAGAAATTGTGCGCTCAACATTAGCGACTGATTTAACTTTCATTTCCAGGGCTGTGGCTTCCGCAACTACTGCAGGATCATCGACACTTCGATCTTGAGTGTCGATCACAAGAATCGCAGCGGGCTCTTGAACATTAAATTTCTTGGTCAGGTAGTCATAAGCCTTTGCTGATTCACTTCCAAGGTCTGAGTAGCCACCAGTATCTAATTTTGAGAATGCAAGTGATCCAACACCGCCTGCAGCCAAGATTCCAATAATAAAAAGAATCAAAACTGGCTTCTTACGCTGGACGATAAATCTTCCTAGACCTGCAAACATTTAGCTCCTGAAAATCTGGCTAGTATTATGAGTGCAATTCTAATCGGAGGGCACACATGAGCGAAATTTTGCCGAATGTTACGTCTGATGAAATTGATCACGAGCAGGCTATTGAAGATGCGCGTCGTGAAGCAGAAATTAAAGCGGACAAACCGCCACATCATTCAGATTAATTATTCAGCGCTTGGTGCTGATGATGGTGCTGGTGCAGGGGCAGCAGCGGGTGTTGTGGCTGCTGGAGTTTCAGGTGTTTTAGATTTTACGGAATCTGTTTTATAGAAACCAGAACCCTTAAATACAACACCGACTGCAGAATAAACTTTTCTTACTTCGCCTTTGCATTCAGGGCAGGTTGTTAGTGAGGCTTCGGAGAAAGATTGAAAAACCTCAAATTGATGACCACAGTCAGCGCATGCATATTGATACGTAGGCATCTGACTATTCCTCTTCCGCTATTTATCCCTGCCAGTTATTTATACCCGCTAGGGGTAGATACCAAGTGTAAAGAAGTGAGAAGATAGATGCGAATTACAGCGGCACAAAGGGGGCACACAATGAAGATCATGCGGATATTAAGCATTGCAACTGTTGCGCTCTTTATTGCAGCCCCTGCGGCAAGTGCTAATTCAATTATTGCTACAAATCCCATGAGTGGAGCCACCGTAACTGTTGCACCGAGTGCAGTAAGTGTTACTGGGCAAGTTGCACTCATTGATGGTGGAAATTCAATGGAAGTTACAGATCCGCAAGGCAAGAGAGTTGACGATGGTGTACTTGCAATCGATGTCACAAGTGCAGTAATTGGATTAAAAACTCTGAAAGTTGCTGGTGTGTATACCGTGACTTACTCACTCTTTGGAGAGGATGGTATTCCACTCGAAGGATCATTTAGATTTACTTTTGCAGCACCTGATGTTATTTCAACGCCAGAACCGACTCCAATCGAAACCACGACTCCGAAAGCAGAAGTTAGCAATTGGGGTACTAATGCATTTGTAATTGGAATGTTAGTTGTGGCTTTTTTTGTACTTGTTTTGCTCTCCTTATATGCACGAAAAATATTTAAAGAGCGATGATTTCTGCACTGGTCACTGCCAGTAAATTCTTTGCACTCCTTTCAAGTTTTGTCACAATTGGGTCATTGCTGGCCCTCGCTTTTTTAGTTTTAGATAAGAAGGGAAGACTTTCAACAAGTGGATTGAAGATTCGATCTATTGTTTCTGTATCAGCGCTTTTTTGGTTTTTTAGCAGCCTGCTCAATATTTTATTCACACTCTCCAATATTTTGGATCAACCTCTTTCAGCCATCTTAGATCCAACGGTTTTGCGATCTTTCTTATTTCAAATTTCACTCGGTCAGTACCTATTTTTCCAAACTCTTATTGCACTATTTGTGGCAATTTCTTCCAGAGTCATCACATCTTCTGGCTATACGGCAATCTTGCTCCTCATTTCTCTCATTGCGGTTTCCGCCCCAGTTTTTCAAAGTCATTCAGCATCCAGTGGTTCGCACGCACTTGCTATCGGCTCCTTATTTATTCACGTTATTGCGCTCTCATTTTGGGTCGGTGGCGTCATTGCGCTTGCGTTATTAAACGAAGCCGATCGTAAAGTTTCATTACCTCGTTTTAGTGAGATAGCTCTGTGGGCTGCAATTGCAGTTGTTATTAGCGGAGTGTTAAATGCGAGTGCTCGACTAAATTTTGCTGCTGCCTGGTCAACTAGTTATGCATACGTCGTCATTCTTAAAGTTGTTATAACTATTGTGTTGCTCTTCTTTGGTTACAAACATAGAAATTATTTAGCCGCAAAACCTTCAGTTAATTGGGGCGCAATGACTCGTTTGATTTCGGTAGAAGCCGGAATCATGATTTTTGTAACGGCTCTCGGTTCTTGGCTTTCATCAAATCAACCACCACCGCGTGGTGGAGAAGAACCTTTTAATGCCGCACTTGCTGTGGCTGGCATAAAAATGCCTGATGCACCAACATTTAAGCGAATACTTTTTGCATATGATCCAGATATTTTGATGATTGGTTTACTTATTTTGGCAGTTGCGTTGTATATCCAAGGAGTAGTTGTTCTAACGCGTCGCGGAGACAAGTGGCCAATCGGGCGAACAATTTCATTTGCCTTAGGAATTTCTGCAATTGATTTTGCGACTAGTGGTGGACTAGGCGTATACGCGCACTTTGCTTTTTCTTGGCACATGGTTGCTCATATGGTTTTAGGAATGATTGCTCCTATCGGAATAGTTTTAGGTGCACCTATTACATTGGCACTTCGTACATTGCCACAATCACGTGATGGAGAAGAATTAGGCATAAGAGGATTACTAATTAGTGCATTGCATTCGCGCTATTCACGAATTATTACCAATCCTGTTGTTGCGCTAGCAATCTTTGACGGATCACTTTTTGCACTGTATTTCACATCATTATTCGGCGGAATGATGCAGAGCCATCAAGGTCACTTGTTTATGAATATTCACTTTATTCTTGCAGGAATACTCTTCTTCCATGTGATTGTTGGTGTTGATCCAAATCCAAGAAAAGTTCCGCACCTAGTAAGAATTGTAATTTTGTTTGCAGCCATGAGTATTCATGCATTCTTCTCTGTGGCGTTAATGTCTACGACCACCTTAATTGATGGCGGATATTTCAAATCCTTGCAACGTCCGTGGGCTCTAGATTTACTTGCGAATCAACAAGCCGGTGGTGCGATCGGTTGGGCAATGGGGGAGATTCCAATACTTATCGCCCTCGTTGCTACTTTTATTCAGTGGATGCGTGATGATTCGCATGAAGCAAAGCGTATTGACCGAAATACAGAACGTATGGCAGCACTTGGCCAGCCCGATGAACTTGCGCAGTACAACTTGTATCTCAATAGTTTAGATAAAAAAGACCGAGAGACGCGGCAGTAATGAAATCCTTAATTTTTTTTAAATCGCACAATTAAATCGGGTGTAGCAGCAGCATCTACGGCTATATCGTGGGATTCTCTAGGTAAAATTTCACTTGTCACTTCACCCGAATGTACGAGTGCAATTTTCCATCCAGACATCATTGGCAGTGCCCGATCGTAATACCCTCCACCTTGACCGAGTCGATAGCCATCTCGATCAATTCGCAGTGCTGGCACGATTACAACATCTATAGCTGGCAGAGTTGAAATTACTTCTCCAACTGGCTCGAGAATCTTTTTCTTTTCTACTAGTTTTTCTGCGTCGCCATCCCAATAAATCCAATCGATACGATCCTTGTTTACGCGCGGCAACAGGAGTGTTTTTCCAGATTTTATTAGCGCACGATTTAGTTCGACGGTACTTGGTTCATGGCCGTAAGAAACATAACTGGCAATAACTGTGGCCTGTGTTACTTCAGGAGACGCTAGAACATTTGAATAAACCGCAGGGACGAAAGCCTCACTTCTTTCGCGGCGATACCGCTCACGCATTTGTGCTTTATCTTTCATCGCAAATCCCCTAGAAATCTAGTTACTACAAGTATGGTGTGATTATGGCAGAGCAGATGCGCGTGGATGAGTTTCTCAGTTCATTATTGGGAATTTGTCACCC
>WLNM01000031.1 GCA_009699825.1 Actinomycetota bacterium | reverse complement strand
CTTGCAATACCTATGGCGATTTATATGGCAAAGATTGCAAAGCCACGCAATAAGAAATTCCTTGTTGCCCTTGTACTTACCCCTTTGTGGGCGTCATACCTTGTGAAAATTTACGCTTGGCGCACAATGCTCGAACCAGGCTCTGGTGTTGTCGATTGGTTACTGGGACCGATTGGAATACATTCACCAGGTTTTGGTGGACCAGCAATAATTATTGGACTTTCATACCTGTGGTTGCCGTACATGATCTTGCCAATTTATGCAGGTCTTGAGCGCTTACCAAATAACTTATTAGATGCTTCAAGTGATCTAGGTGCAAGGAATTTCCATACTTTTAGATCTGTAGTTTTACCATTAATTTTTCCGAGCATCATTGCAGGATCAATGTTCACATTCTCGTTATCCCTTGGTGATTACATAACTGCCCAAATTATTGGTGGAAAATTGCAAATGCTTGGAAACGTTGTTTATCAAAACTTCAGCATTAACTTGCCATTTGCCGCAACTATTGCAGCAGTTCCCGTCCTAATCATGGCGTTTTATCTGTGGCTCGTTCGTCGCACCGGTGCATTGGCGGATCTCTAATGACGTTATCTCGCGGCGCACGGTACGTATTGGCATCTCTAATGGGAGTTGGCTTAGCTTTTATTTATATCCCACTCACCGTTGTTGTGATTAACTCATTTAACAGCAGTCGCACATTTAGTTGGCCACCAACAGATTTCACAACGCAGTGGTGGACAAAGGCGTTAGAAAATACGGGTGTGCGTGAAGCGCTGCGTTGGAGCATTTTGGCGGGTGTGTGTGCAACAGCTATTGCACTTCTTTTAGGTACAGCTCTTGCCTTTGCGGTTAGCCGTTATAAATTCTTTGGTCGTGACACTATTTCTTTACTTGTCGTACTTCCTATTTCACTTCCTGGAGTTGTCACAGGTATCGCGCTTAATAACGCATTTACCAAGGGTGCTGGAATGAGTACTGGATTACTCACTGTTGTGATTGGGCACGCCACATTTTGTATCGTAATTGTTTATAACAATGCATTTGCTCGCCTTAAGCGAATGGGTTCATCACTGCAAGAAGCATCAATGGATCTTGGTGCTAACGGAATCACTACATTTAGATTAATTACATTACCGAACCTTGCATCTGCGCTCTTTGCTGGAGGTCTTCTTGCTTTCGGACTTTCATTTGATGAAATCGTTGTAACAACATTTACTGCTGGTCCTGGAATTCAAACCTTGCCTATTTGGATCTATAACAATCTATTTAGGCCCAATCAGGCACCTATCGTGAATGTGGTTGCAGCAATACTTGTTATTTTCTCAATTTTGCCTATCTATCTATCGCAACGCCTCAGCCAAGATAACGCTACTGGCGGCCGACTTTAATTTTAAATTGCTCTACGACGTCTACGCCTAATAATTAAGAAGGCAATTAACGCAAGTATTGCTAATCCAACCCACTGCCAGAATGAAATTGGAAATGGTGCATGCGATGGCAAATCTGGAGTACTTCCATTTATGCCTGCAGGAATTGCGAGAGTCGTAAATAAACCAGCGTGATCAGTTTCCATGCACACACCAGTTTCAGGAGAAACAACTTTCATCTCGTTGGCTAGTAATTGCGTGTTATTAATCTGCTCTTCGTTATCGCAAACCCACGTGCTTTCGCTGTATGGCCAAATGTTCCCAACAATTTTTGAGTTCAGTGGTTGCACTCCGTTTTTATAAAAAACATAATCGAGTCTGTCAGTAAATCCTTGTGCATTGCCCATTGCTTTTCCAGCTTTGTAACGATCAAGATCTGGTCCTGCTAATAAAGCACTGCCACCCCATGTGAAATTTGTTGCGTTAAGTGCATCGGGTCCAACATCTAAATAACCACTCTTTCGCATAACCCAATATGCGTTACAGGAATCAATGGAACTTTTTACGGTTGGGTTCTCAACTTGTATAGGACACGTTTCGCTCGCTTCTGGCTGTCCCCCAGGATTACTCTTCGCATCTTTCCGCGGATCGCGTGGATCTGCATTGAAATCACCAATAACAATTGTTGGAATCGACGTGTTGGATAAATCCGAAACTAATTGTTTTGCTTGCTTTGCAGCGTTAGGGACTTTATTCGCATCCCATACTGATTCAAGATGTGTGCTGACAATGCGCACTGTGCTTGTTCCAACTTGTAGATCCATCCATGTATATCCGCGATAAATAGTCATAAGCGTTGGAACAATGCTGTAGGAAGCGTCGTATTCAGTGTTGCCGACTTTAGAAATCTGAGATGCAAGATCTTTTCTGATTATTAGCGCGTCACCAATTTCAAATCCGCATGCTGCAGTGTCTTGACCAAAGAGTGGTTGAAAAGTTTTTGGATCATTGACGATAGTAAGGAAAGGTATTGCCGCAATTGAAAACCCAATATTTTTAGCGGTTGTGCCATCTTTTTCTGCCACAACATACTCTGTGCCCAAATTCTTAGTTGCAGCCAGTAATTGATCCGTGAAGTTAAGAACTTCTGTTTTGCCGCTCCATGCGTTCTTTTTACAAACCCACGTTGTTGCTTCTTGAATACCAACTACGTCTGCCTTATTTGTAATTATCTCTTTTGCAAGAAGTGGAGCACGCTTTGAAAAATCTGTTGCCGAAACCTGATCCCACATAAATTGTGCTGCTGCTTTGAAATCTGGGATAAGTTTCATCGCTACACCAACATCAGAACCCACATAAATATTGCGTGACATAACTTTCAGATTGGCATCGGCTGCTTGTGCATTAGGTGTACCGATAGCAAGTAACAAAAATGAAAGTACTACCGATATTTTTCGCATTTATACACTCCAGGACGAATGAAGTGGTCTGCCTTCTGCATACCCAGCAGAGGATTGAATTCCAACTACTGCCTTTTCTGCGAATTCATCCAGACTCTTTGCACCTGCGTATGTACAGGAAGAGCGAAGTCCAGCAATGATTTCATCTAACAAATCTTCAACGCCTGGACGTTGTGGATTTAAGTACATACGTGAAGTTGAAATACCTTCTTCAAATAACGCTTTACGTGCACGATCAAATGCATCTTCTTGTGTTGTACGTGCTGCAACTGCGCGAGCAGAAGCCATTCCGAAAGACTCTTTAAATAGACGACCTGTCGAATCTGTCTGCACATCCCCCGGTGATTCATGTGTTCCTGCAAACCACGAACCGATCATCACATTTGATGCACCTGCTGCAAGTGCCAATGCAACATCGCGAGGATGGCGAACGCCTCCATCTGCCCAAACAAACTTTCCTTTTTTCTTTGCCGCTGCTGCGCATTCGAGCACCGCTGAAAATTGTGGTCGGCCAACACCTGTTTGCATACGTGTTGTACACATTGCACCTGGACCAACGCCTACTTTAATAATGTCTGCACCAGCATCGATTAAATCTTGAACTCCTGCTGCGGTTACAACATTTCCTGCAACTAGTGGCACATGTGGTTTTAGCGCTTTAATCGCTTTGAGTGCTTCAAACATTTTCTTCTGGTGACCGTGCGCTGTATCAATAACAAGTACGTCTGCACCTGAATCAAGAAGTGCTCGTGCTTTGCCAGCAACGTCACCGTTGATTCCAATTGCTGCGGCTATTCGTAAATTATTCTGTGCATCAACTGCTGGCGTATACAAAGTACTGCGCAGGGCTCCAACTCGAGTCAGAATTCCTGATAATTCACCTTTGCCATTTACAACTGGTGCAAGTTTGCGACGGTTGTCATGTAAGAAATCAAATGCTTGGCGTGCGTCAGCGTTATCTTTCATTGTTACTAAATCTTTACTCATTACGGTATGCAACTGTGTAAAGCGATCTACGCCAGCACAATCTTCTTCAGTAACAATTCCTATTGGTTTGTTATTTTCAACTATTACTACGGCACCATGCGCACGTTTTGATAACAAACTGACCGCATCTGCAACTGTTTGCTGTGGCGACAAAGTAAGTGGTGTATCAAAGAATGTATGACGAGTTTTTACCCATTTAATAACGCTATCTACTACGTCCAATGGAATATCTTGTGGGATGACTGCCAGTCCACCGCGACGTGCAATTGTTTCTGCCATACGTCGACCAGATACTGCAGTCATATTTGCGACAACTAATGGGATTGTTGTTCCGGAACCATCGTGTGAAGTGAGATCAACTTCCATACGAGATGAAAGTTCTGATTTGCTCGGCACCATGAATACATCGTCATAGGTGAGGTCGTGGCTCGGATTATTTATGAATCGCACGTAGGCAAACTCTAATACCTATATTTCAAAGCGCAAAGACACGCCTAGACCGTTGAAAATCCCCGCATAGCAACCTAGCCTTTTGCAATGGCTAATCACATTGAATCAATCGGCGTCGACACAGTCCCAGATAATCAGCGCACAGGAAAACCGCGCAACATCATCTCTGTATTTGTTGGCAGCAACCTTTCTCTCTCTGTCATGGTATTTGGTTGGCTTGGAATTCTTTATGGTTTGAGCTGGTGGCAAAGCGTCTCTGCAATTCTGGTTGGAACATCGATTGCCGCTGCATTTGTCAGTACATCTTCATTACTAGGTTGGCGCGCTGCAACAAATAACTCTGTTAGCTCGGGTGCTTTCTTTGGCGTTAAAGGTCGTTTAATTGCATCCTTCGTTGGTCTTTTGCTCTGTATTCAGTACGTAGCACTAACTGTGTGGACCGGCGGGGAAATTATTTCCGCTGGTTGGGCACGACTTACCGATACGAAAGTTAGCGATTCACTCATTGCTATTGGTTATGCAGTAATCGCTGTTGCAGTTGTTATTTTTGCTGTTCTTGGCTATTCGTGGATTATTAAGCTAAATAAGTACGTTACATATTTAATGGGCGCACTTGTTATTTTGAGCGTCATAGGTTTGTGGTCAACATTTGATCCAAGTTATCCCGGAGATCCTGAGGTTTACGCACTTGGTTCACTCTGGCCAACATGGTTCTTAACAGCTCTCACTTGCGGTGCTGCAGGACCAATTTCATACGTAACTCAAACAGGAGATTGGTCGCGTTACATCTCTGAGAGCGCACACAGCGCTCGAGATATCGTGAAAAATACTTTTGCTGCAATGATTGTTGGGCTTTCGATTCCAACCCTCTTTGGTGCTTTTGTTGCTATTGCAGCTTTTGATGAAGAGAGTTTTGCTGGTGGTTTTGTTGCAGGTTCGCCGTCTTGGTTAATTATTCCACTTCTGCTCGTTGGATTTATCGGAAGCCTCGGTCAAGGATCAATAAACTTGTACAGCATGGGCTTAGATATGGATGCAATCTTGCCTAAGTTATCGCGACTTCAATCAACTGTATTGGTTGCAGGAATAAGCACTGGTCTTGTATTTATTGGCAAATTTATTTATGACGCTGAAGCTGCAGTAACAAACTCTGTTTTATTTCTAACGAGTTTGGCGTCTTCATGGATTGTTATTTCACTGTTTGGTTATTACAAAAATAAGGGCAATTTCGATAAGGCTGCGCTTCAGGTATTTAACAAGCGGGAATCCGGTGGAAAGTATTGGTTTACCGGTGGATGGAATCTAAAAGCTACTTTTTCTTGGATTGTTGGCAGCGTTATTGGAATTTTAGGTATTTCAACTGTTGATTATGTTGGTCCGATTGCCTCCGCTTTAGGCGATGTAGACGTAAGCGTGCCTGGCGCTGTGATTAGCGCCTTAGTTGTTTACGCTCTTTTAGAACGTTAAGTTCCAAGCATGTCACTAGAGAACCCGAAACCTGGCTTATCTCGACGCGGTTTCTTCGCAATCGGCTCTGGTGTTGTAGCGGCAGCAATTCTTGGATCGGGGACATATAAATACTTACATAATGGTGCAAGCGTTCAATTAGATCGCTTAGGAATAAAACTTCCTAAGGCCTTAAATCCACTACCTGCACCACCTGAAGATCCAGCACTTATTATTGAAAAGCTCTCGCCTCTGTTTACTCCAAATAAAGATTTTTTTATTATCGATAACGCAATTGTGGTTCCACAGATTAATCCATCTAATTGGAAATTAACCATTGATGGAATGGTTAAAAAGCCAATCACGCTTTCATATGACGACTTACTAAAAAGGCCAATGATTGAAGTGGATGACACCATCGCCTGTGTATCTAATTGGGTTGGCGGACCATATGTCGGAAATGCGCGTTGGCTCGGTGTTCGACTCGATGATTTAATTAAAGAAGCACAGCCTTCCGGAAACGTCGATCAAATTATGAGCTATTCGGTTGATGATTTTTCTGCGGGTTTTCCAACTGCAGCCTTAGATGGGCGCGATGCAATTATTGCGGTCGGAATGAATGGTGAAGTTCTTCCAGTAAAGAATGGTTTTCCTGCGCGACTTATTGTTCCTGGTTTATACGGATATGTATCAGCCACAAAGTGGTTGTCTCGGTTAGAACTTACGCGCTTTGATCTAAAAGAGGGTTATTGGATTTCTCGTGGATGGGCAAAGTTTGCTCCAATTAAAATGCAATCACGTATTGATACTCCATACGTACAAGAAAGTTTTCCTGCAGGTAAACGCGCCATTGCTGGTGTTGCATGGGCACATAACGTTGGTGTAGAAAAAGTTGAAGTAAAAATAAATAACACTTCATGGCAAGAAGCAAATCTTGGACCAGATTTAGCAAATACAACGTGGCGGCAATGGTGGATCGAATGGGATGCAAAACCAGGACAACACACTCTTTCGGTGCGCGCGATAAATAAAAAAGGTGACACTCAAACTGATGTAAAAAAAGACGTTTTACCTGATGGTGCGCAGGGGTGGCACACAATCACTGTCTTTGCAGAGTAAGATAAAGTCATGACAACGGAGTCAGCACTTGATACAGCGCGCAGTCAATTAAGACGTGCGGTAGACCTTTTACAACTCACCGAAAACGACTGGCAAACTCTTTCAACACCTAGGCGCATTCTTGAAGTCGCAGTGCCACTTCGCCGAGATAACGGCAATGTTGAAATGTATAAAGGTTTCCGCGTTCAATACTCAACAACTCGTGGCCCATCAAAGGGCGGTGTCCGCTTTCACCCTGATATAGATATGGATGAGACTGTTGCACTTGCAATGCTCATGACATGGAAGTGCGCGCTTACTAATTTGCCCTACGGTGGCGCAAAAGGTGGAATTGCAGTTGATGCGCACTCATTGTCATTGACTGAAAACGAACGTCTAACACGTCGCTATACATCAGAAATTTTGCCAATCATCGGACCAGAGCGCGATATTCCTGCACCAGATGTCGGAACAGATGAGCGCAATATGGCGTGGATGATGGATACATATTCTGTTAACGCAGGATTTTCGGTTCCCGGTGTTGTCACAGGAAAACCAATTGTTCTTGGTGGTTCACTTGGTCGCACATCTGCAACTGGTGATGGTGTTGCCATCTCAACTATTGAAGCCCTGCGAGTTAAAGGTATCGATCCAAAGGGTGCAACAGTTGCAATTCAAGGTTTTGGAAAAGTTGGCTATTGGGCTGCAATTGCACTCGAAAACTTTGGTCTAAAAATTGTTGCAGTCAGCGATGTTCATGGTGGAGTTAAAGGATTTAAGAATGTTAAAGAAGTCTGGGATCACCACATTGCCAACGGCAATCTCAATGTGCCCGGCACTGACAAACTCACACAAGATGAATTGCTCCACCTCGAAGTTGATGTATTAATTCCTGCAGCCCTCTCTGATTCAATCTCTGAAAAAACAGCGCCTGGAATCAAAGCCAAGATCATCGTAGAAGGTGCAAACGCACCAACTACTCCTGGTGGAGATGCTGTTATTAACGATAAAGGCATCCTTGTTGTTCCAGATATTTTGGCTAACTCCGGCGGCGTAATCGTTTCGTACTTTGAATGGGTACAAGATAAGCAGAATTATTTCTGGACAGCCGATGAAGTTAAATCAAACTTAAATGACATCATGATGCGATCATTTAAAGAAGTAGAGGAAATGGCAAAATCTAAGAAAGTTTCTTGGCGCGAAGCAGCACACATGATTGGTGTTGCACGCGTTGCAGAAGCCCACAGGTTGCGCGGACTTTATCCATAAGAGTTAAACTCCTCTCCCGCCCTCGTGGCTCAGTGGTAGAGCAGCTCATTCGTAACGAGCAGATCGTCGGTTCAATCCCGACCGAGGGCTCCATTGCCCCTTATTCTGTAACTCTTAAATAATTTAAACAATAAGGAGTTCACGTGGCAATTGTTAGTATAAATATTGAATTAGTGGCAGAAATACCTTTAACAATTAATGAATCTTCTCGTCAAGAAGGTCAGTCATACGTTGATCTCATTACAGAGGCGGCAACATCTTTCATGGAGAACAACGACTTAAATCAACTTGATTTTCAAGTAAAGGTTGTTGGCGACGTAATCGCTGCTGAATAACTCACAGAGTACTCAAAGAGTTTCGGAGTACGTTGTGCCCATGCGCAAATTACTTCTTTCACTTTTAATCCTGATTACTTCTTTGCCAACAAGCGCATTCGCCATGGGCTCTGGTGATCCCTACCTAGACGCGCAAACAGGTCTGACTTATTCCTTATATAAACCAGTAAACACTTTAAATTTGTCGCAAACTAAATTTCAACTTCTGCCCTGTGGTGGCGGTGGAGAAGAGTGGGTTTACACACGCTTTAGCAAAGCCAAAAAGAAAATCGAAATTATGCAAACAATGAAAGGTGCTCACTGTTCAGACCCTGGATTATCCGTAAAGCTTTCTTCAGTAAAGATAAACGGTGTCTCCGCATCCTTATTTGCCTATTGTGATCCAACAAATACTTCAGCGGCCAAAAAGTGCAGCACGAAAGACATCTCTCGTGTCGGTGGTTATCTTCTATTTAAATTGCCGGGTTATTACAGAATGAAGGCAACGAATGTCCAAGTCCAAGCACTTGGAGGCATCACTTACACGCAACTAATTTCTGTTGCCCGATCCTTAACCCCGGCATCCACACAACCTTCTAATTAGAAGATAGGTTTTGCCAATGGCAATCACTATTAGACCAGTTGCTGCGGGCGATAAAGAACGTTGGCTAGATCTATTCAAGCAGTACATAATTTTCTATAAATCCAACTTAAGTGATGAGCAATTCGAATTGAATTGGCAACGCCTCAACTCAGATTTTAATATCAATGGGTTGGTTGCGGAAGTTGACGGACAGGTCGTTGGTTTCGCACACTACATTTTCAGGCCCTCAACTTGGGATAAAAATGATTTCTGTTACCTAGAAGATTTATTTGTTGATCCCGCTATTCGCAGCAAAGGTGTTGGCCGTGCGCTGATCAATGAATTAGAAAAGATTGCTGTGGCTAAAGGATCTAAACGACTTTATTGGACCACTGCACCTGATAACGAAGTTGCTCGAAAACTATATGACAAAGTAGCTATTACAGATCGCGTTCAATACAAAATTATTTTTTAGTTATTTAGTACTTAATTCATATCCCCATACATCGTAATCATCTAAATCTGGCGCTTTATATCCTTTAAATTCCAGCGCTGTTACGGCTTGGCATCTATGTTCGATTGCATGGTGAACAGCTTGCGACAAGATAGTTGCTGCTTGCCAATGAGTAATAACACCATCTCTACTTACCTCAATAACTCTGTCAGATTGTTTGGCAAGTTCTAATAATTCAGAGTCAAATTTCTCTAGTTTCTTTGCTAAATCCTTAATATCTTTCATAGTTGTTGGCATTGTTGTTTCTGTCACCTGTCGCCCACTAATCCGATACACATACCAATCCGCAGATCTGGTGATGT
>WLNM01000030.1 GCA_009699825.1 Actinomycetota bacterium | reverse complement strand
CTGGTGCACTTATTCCTGGAATGGTTTTAGGTGATACATCTAAGCAAAGTGTGACATTTAAAGCTGATATGAAGCGCTCCGGATTAACGCACTTAGTTGCAGTTAGTGGTGCAAATTTCGCAATTGTTTCAGCGTTTGTTCTTTGGGCGATGCAATTTTTTATTCGTTCTATTCGATGGCGCTTAGGAGCGACTGCCATATTTTTAGCTTCCTTTATTGCACTCGTTCGACCATCTCCATCTGTATTGCGCGCTGCAGCTATGGCTGCTGTGTTGTTGGTAGCAAAAGGTTCGCGAAGGGCAAGTGACTCTCTACCCGCTTTAGGTTTTGCAATTGCTGCAGTAGTAATCGGTGATCCATGGCAGGCACGCGACGCCGGTTTTGCCTTATCTGTTCTTGCAACTGCAGGGTTATTACTCTTTGCACCCCGCATCATTGCTTGGCTATCAAAATACTTACCAAAAATAATCAGTGAAGCGTTAGCACCACCAATAGCTGCAACAATTTTTTGCTCTCCCGTATTAATCGCGATTTCAGGTTATTTGGCACCCATGAGCGTTATTGCGAATTTACTTGCGGCCCCTGCGGTTGCACCGATCACAATTATTGGCTTTATCGCTGCACTAATTTCTCCTATATTTCCATTAATTACTCGACTATTGATCTGGTTGATTCACTTTCCTGCAGCCTTTATTACATGGATTGCGCATTGGGCGGCACTTTTTCCTGTCTTGAAAATGAGCAGTGCGATTCTTCTTGGTTTACTAATTTCTTTGTGGTTTGCACGCACCTTATTGCAGGCTCATTGGAAGAAATACGTTGCTATTGCTCTGTGTTTTATTCTCTTTCTTACATGGATCAGTCGATGGCCTGGTGGAGATTGGAACGTTGCCAATTGCGATATTGGACAAGGTGATTCATCGGTAATCAACTTAGGAAATCACCGTGCAATTGTTATTGATGTTGGCCCAGAGGCAGCCCTTGAAGATGGATGTTTAAAGGCGTTAGGAATACGCGAAATTCCGCTACTTATATTGAGCCACTTTCATGCAGATCACGTCGAAGGATTGCCAGGTTTATTAAAGCATCGACGCGTTGGCCAAGTGTGGGTTAGCAATAACACCGATCCCATATTTGAAAGTACTCGAGTACAAAGTTGGCTTAAAGATATAAATCTTCAGGTTGTCACACGTGGAATGCAGAGCACTATCTCAGATATTTCTATTAAGGTTTTATGGCCCCTCACAACAACGCAGCAGTTTGCCTCAAATCCAGGCGATGGTTCCTCAATAAATAATTCGAGTATTGCAGCAATGATTACATCATCGGATTTTTCACTATTTGCAGCGGGAGATCTCGAGCCACCAGTGCAAGAGTTACTTCGCGCCGATGTTTCGCACGTTGATATCTATAAAGTCTGTCATCACGGCTCTAAGTATCAGGACCCAGAATTGATGGCACTTTTATCTCCGGCGATTGCGATGATTAGCGTGGGAGCAGGAAATACGTATGGACATCCCGCTCCACAAACTGTGGCTTCCCTGACTAGACTCGGTGCAGAGGTTGTGCGAACAGATACAGATGGCGCAATTGCAATTGCTGCAAAAAACCATCACTTATCAATAAAGTTAGCGCGATCAGGAGTACATCTCTTTCGACTGGGATAGGAGCGCCGATGGATAATTTGTATCTCATCCTTGGCTCCGAAGGCGCGCTGGCAGATAGTGCGTTACTCAAACTCACAACTCAGCTCAAAGAAGAGAACGCTGAATTAACGACACTTTCTGCATCCGAGGTCATCGTTGGAGATATCGCAGATGCCCTGGCACCTTCATTGTTTTCTGAACGCCGAGCACTTGTGATCAAAGAATTACAAGATTTACCTGAAGACTCACGTGATGAAATCACGCGTTACCTAGGCAATATAGATCCCACAATGACAGTAATTTTTATGCATAAAGGTGGCGTTAAAGGTAAAGCATTATTAGATGCGATTAAGAAAGCTAAAGCCACAATCATTGCCTGCGAACCACTTAAAAAAGAGAGTGAAAAACAAGAGTTTGTTAGAAATCTCTTTTTAGATCTTGGGCGTAAAGCCTCACCAGCTGCAGTTAATGCATTAGTAAATGCTGTTGGTGGCGACCTGCGAGAACTTAGCGCAGCATGTTCGCAGATTGTCTCTGACACACCGGCTGGCACAATTGATGAAACGCACGTGGAAAAGTTTCATCAAGGTCGAATTGAAACAACGGGATTTGATGTTGCAGATATTGCACTCGATGGAAATCTTGCGCAGGCACTAATTACTCTGCGCGGTGCAATTACAACAGGCACCGATCCGGTCATGATTACTAGTGCACTTGCATCAGCGCTTCGTGGATTAGCAAAAGTCTCTGGTGCAAATAGAAATATTAAATCTTTTGAATTAGCAGGTTCACTTGCAATGGCTCCTTGGCAGATAGATAAAGCTCGTCGCCAACTTGCAGGCTGGACACCCAAAGGATTAATTGCTGCCGTTGCCGCTGTTGCAGCAGCCGATGCTGATGTAAAGGGAGCGGCGAGTGACCCGATTTACGCACTCGAAAAGGCGATTTCAGAGATAGCCACCGCTCGAAATGGGCGCCAGATCTCAGTTTGAGCGTAAGGGGCACGCGCTGGTAGCCTACGCATCTATTAATAACCCTTATTAATTAGAAGTACACAGAGAAGTGAGTTTTTCACGTGGCAAATATCAAGTCGCAGATTAAGCGCATCAAGACCAATGAGAAGGCACGCCTTCGCAATAAGGCTGTTAGCTCATCAATCAAGACCGCTGTTCGTAAATTCCGCGATGCAGTAACTGCTGGCGACAAAGCTGTAATCACATCTGAACTTCGTACAGCTTCTAAGGCACTCGATATCGCAGTTGCCAAGGGTGTACTTCATAAGAACACAGCTGCAAATAAGAAGTCTTCAATGGCGAGTGCGGCTAATAAAGCCGGCGTTCGTTAATTCTTACTTACACAACTTACCTACGGGGCTAATTTAAATGCCTGCGATATCCCTAGCCAAAGCTCCGCAACCTGCTGCTACAAAGCCAGAGCAGATTCGTAATTTTTGCATCATCGCTCACATAGATCACGGTAAATCAACACTTGCCGATCGCATGTTGGGAATTACCGAAGTTGTAGAAGCACGAAATATGCGTGCACAATATTTGGATCGCATGGATATCGAACGCGAACGCGGAATCACAATTAAATCTCAAGCAGTACGTCTTCCTTGGCGCAGCGGGATCGATGGTCAGGAATACATCCTGAACATGATTGATACACCGGGTCACGTTGATTTTACTTACGAAGTATCGCGCTCGCTGGCTGCATGTGAAGGCGCAGTGTTACTTGTTGATTGCGCACAAGGCATCGAAGCGCAAACGTTGGCCAACCTTTATTTGGCTATGGAGAACAACCTCACAATCATTCCAGTGCTAAACAAAATTGATTTGCCTAACGCACAACCTGAAAAATTCGCTGCGGAATTGGCAAAACTAATTGGCTGCCAACCTGAAGACTGCTTGCGTGTATCTGGAAAAACTGGCGAAGGCGTTGCAGAGTTATTAGATCAAATTGTTTCTCAAATTCCTGCACCAGTTGGCGATGCACAAGCACCAGCGCGCGCGCTAATTTTTGACTCTGTGTATGACTCATATCGTGGCGTTGTTACATACGTTCGAGTTATTGATGGGCATTTATCGCCACGCGATCAAATTCAAATGTTCTCAACTGGCGTACGCCATGAAATGCTCGAAGTTGGAGTTATTTCACCAGAGCCAGTTCCTAGTAAAGGTCTTGGCGTTGGCGAAGTAGGTTATTTAATTACTGGCGTTAAAGATGTTCGCCAATCTCGAGTTGGTGACACTGTTACAACGTATAACAATCCAACGAAGCAAGCTTTGGCAGGATATAAAGATCCAAAGCCAATGGTTTTCTCTGGTCTCTATCCACTCGATGGTGCTGACTATCCGGCACTTCGTGAAGCACTCGATAAGTTACAACTCAACGATGCTGCTTTGGTGTACGAACCAGAGTCATCTGCAGCGCTGGGATTTGGCTTTCGCTGTGGCTTCTTAGGTTTATTGCACATGGAAATTGTGCGCGAAAGACTAGAACGAGAATCGAAACTAAATTTGATTTCAACAGCGCCAAACGTTGTCTATCAAGTAACTCTTGATGACGGAAAAGAAGTTCGCGTAACTAATCCATCTGAGTTTCCCGATGGCAAAATCCTTATGGTTCGCGAACCAATAGTTCGAGCCACAATTCTTGCTCCATCTGAGTTCATCGGAACAATCATGGAACTCTGCCAAGAACGACGTGGTTTATTGCTAGGTATGGATTATTTATCCGAAGATCGTGTCGAAATTCGTTACACGCTTCCACTTGCCGAAATCGTCTTTGACTTCTTTGATCAATTGAAATCTCGTACACGTGGTTATGCATCCCTTGATTATGAAGAAAAAGGCGATGAAGAAGGAAACCTCGTAAAGGTAGATATTTTGTTACAAGGTGAGGCAGTCGACGCCTTTAGTGCAGTTGTTCACCGTGATAAGGCTTATGCATACGGTGTGATGATGACAAGTAAATTGCGAGAACTAATTCCGCGCCAGCAGTTTGAGGTCCCAATTCAAGCAGCGATTGGTGCGCGCATTATTGCTCGCGAAAATATTCGTGCAATCCGTAAGGATGTTCTTGCAAAGTGTTACGGCGGAGATATTTCACGTAAGCGCAAACTCCTTGAAAAGCAAAAAGAAGGAAAAAAACGCATGAAGATGGTGGGACGTGTAGAAGTTCCACAGGAAGCATTCGTAGCAGCCCTTGCGACGGATGCGGATATTGAAAAGGTGAAAGCCGCTCGTAAGTAGGTAAGAACTATGGCTGACCTTTCAATCTATGTTCATATTCCTTATTGCATAAAGCGGTGTGGATATTGTGACTTCAATACCTACACGCCATCAGAGTTACAAGATGGTGCAACGCTTGAAATTGTCTCAGCAGATTACATAGATGCCGTTGTTCAAGAATTGCAGAGCGCACCAAGTGATCCTGTTTCCACTATCTTCTTCGGTGGCGGAACTCCTTCGTTATTGCCAGCAAAAGACCTTGGTCGAGTAATCACTGCCATTCGTACTCACAACGGGTTACGAGATGGAGCTGAAATTACCCTCGAAGCAAACCCAGACTCTGTAACACCAGAGAAATTAGCCGAGTACATAAGCGTTGGTTTCAATCGAATTTCATTTGGTGCGCAATCTTTTGTGCCACACGTACTTGCAACTCTTGATCGCACCCACAATCCCGAAAACGTAAAGAAAGCAGTTGATGCCGCGCGCGCTGCAGGATTTGCCAGCATCAGTGTTGATTTGATTTACGGAACTCCTGGTGAGTCACTCGATGATTGGCGCATTACAGTTGAAAGTGCACTCGCTCTAGATATTGATCACATCAGTGCTTATGCGCTTATCGTTGAAACAGGAACAAAACTTGCCGCACAAATTAAGCGCGGAGATATTGCAATGCCCGATGATGATGCGATGGCAGATATGTATTTGCTCGTTGATTCTCTCTGCGAAGCACATGGCATGAGTTGGTATGAATTAAGCAATTGGTCAAAACCAGAACATGAATGCAAACATAACGTTGCATATTGGCATAATGCCGAATGGTGGGGGCTTGGTCCAGGTGCACATTCACATATCAAAGGCGAACGTTTTTGGAATGTAAAACATCCATCGGCGTATAAGACTCGTGTTTTTGCAGGAGACAGCCCGATTCATGAACGTGAAAAACTTACAGCAGAACAAATTCAAGATGAAAAAATTATGTTATCCATTCGCATGCGCGAAGGCATTTCATTTGAAGACCTTGCTCCACAACATTTGGAACGTTTAGCTATTTATAAAGAGAATGGCTATGTCTCGCTGCATGATGATTGCGTTACTTTGACCCCTGTCGGGCGTCTCATCGCAGATCGAATCGTGCGCGAATTAGTTATGTAGTACCTTTGCCTCATGGACATTTTGGTAATCGCGTTAGCTGTTGTATTTGTTGTTTCTGGTCTTTCAAAGGCGAGCGGAAATGCAAAGGGTCTCTCTGGAACACGCGACGTTAATGTTCCAGATGCATTGGCTCGACTAGTAGGCGTGGCCGAAACCGCAGCAGCCCTTGGATTACTTATTGGCCTTAAATACTCATGGCTTTTATGGGTTCCACTTATGACTTTGTGGGCACTGATGGCAGGTGCAATTTATTTCCATTTCCGCGCAGACAAAGCAAAGACATCTTTCCCAGCATTTTTCTTGCTGACGCTTATTTCTATCGCACTTGTAACAATCTAGGAATTCACTCGTGTCAGTACGCCGTTTAGAAATCCTACGTGCAATTGTCGATGAGTACGTCGCAACGCAAGAGCCGGTTGGCTCAAAATCAATCGCAGCTCGCAGTGGACTTGGTATCTCACCAGCAACTATTCGAAATGAAATGGCTGTACTTGAAGACGAAGGCTTAATTACACACCCACATACAAGTGCTGGTCGTATCCCAACTGATCTTGGATATCGAGTATTCGTCGATAAATTGGCAACAGTTAAACCATTATCTGGCGCCGAACGTCGTGCCATTGAAACATTTCTTGAAGGTGCACTCGATCTCGATGATGTAGTACTTCGTACTGTTCGTTTGCTTGCCGATGTTACAAAGCAAGTTGCTGTTGTGCAATATCCATCTATGGTGAAATCTCGAGTTCGCCACGTAGAACTTGTGGCTCTCACTACCTCACGATTGATGATGATTTTGATTACCGATGCGGGTCGCGTCGAACAGCGAGTGCACGAGTTTGCAAGTGATGTAAGTGATCTGTTTTTATCTACTCTGCGCAACCAATTGAATAATGCTGTGATGGGCCAACGCCTACCGGATGTTGCAGATCGAATTTCAGGAATCTTAGAAAGTTATGGTGCATCAGATAGAAAGAATGTTGCAGTAGTTATTTCTGCACTTATAGAAATGGCTATGGAGCGCCCAGAAGAAAAAGTGGTACTGGCTGGAACAGCAAACCTTGCACGTTTTAGTGAAGATTTCTCAACCAATATGCACCCAGTCCTGGAAGCTCTCGAAGAGCAAGTTGTTTTATTACGTTTACTCGGTGACGCTGGCGAGAATGTGCAAGTACGTATTGGTACCGAACAGAGCGAACTTAATCTGCGTTCCACATCTCTTGTTACCGTGGGATATGGAGCAACTGATTCTCCATTAGGCGGCCTAGGAGTTTTAGGGCCAACTCGTATGGATTATGCAGGTTCTATTGCAGCCGTTTCAGCCGTTGCTAGATATGTTGGTCGCTATCTTCATGAAGGTGCATAAGTGGCAGATCATTACGACACATTAGGAGTTACTCGCGACGCAGGTGCTGATGAAATTAAGCGCGCGTATCGCAAGTTGGCTCGCGAATTGCATCCTGACGTAAATCCAGATCCGCAAACACAAGAAAAATTTAAAGAAGTTACTGCTGCATATGAAACTCTAAGTGACCCACAAAAACGTCAGATGTATGACGCAGGTGGAAGTGGCTTCGGTGGGTACGGCGGATTTGGTGGCGCAAGTGGATTCGGCGACATCATGGATGCATTCTTTGGTGGCGGTGGAAGTCGCGGTCCACGTCCGCGTGTTCGTGCAGGACAAGATGCACTCATTCGCGTCGAAGTTGATTTATATGAAGCAGCTTTTGGAACGGAACGTGACATCACATTAGAAAGCGCCGTTGCATGTGAAAAGTGTGAAGCGACAGGGTGCGCCGATAACACACATCCTGAAATGTGTTTGGTCTGCAAAGGTCGCGGTGAAACCCAACAAGTAACTCGATCAATTCTTGGTCAGGTAATGACATCTCGACCATGCAATACGTGTAATGGCTTTGGTTCTGTTATTTCACATCCCTGTCGCGAATGCGCCGGCGATGGACGTGTGCGCGCGCGACAAACAATTAATATCAAAATTCCTGCTGGTGTAGAAACCGGCAATCGTATTCAAATGTCTGGTCGCGGCGAAGTTGGACCTGGAGGCGGGCCGGCTGGCGACTTATATGTTGAAATCGTGGAACGCCCTCACGATTATTTAGTGCGCGATGGCAATGATTTACATATTCAAATTGGAATTTCAATGGCACACGCTGCGCTCGGAACTCATGTTCAAGTCGAAGGCCTCGATGGAACTCTCGATGTTGATATCAAAGCGGGGACGCAGAGTGGTTCGACTATTGTGCTTAAGGGTAAAGGTGTGACGCATCTACGTACTACGTCACGGGGTGATTTGATTGTCCATGTTGACGTGAAGACGCCTACGAAACTCAATCACGAACAGGAAGAACTTTTACAAAAATTCGCAGATGCGCGTGGCGAAAAAGATGGCGAGATACATTTAAGCAACCGCGAGGGCGGATTGTTTGGAAAACTTCGAGGAGCGTTTCACCGATAATTATGTTGACTCTATTTTTTGTTGACGAACTTCCACGCAAAGTTGGCTCTACCTACGAATTTGATTCAGATGATGCACAGCACGCTATTCGAGTCTTACGTATGAGCGCTGGTGAAACTTTTATGCTCTCAGATGGCCGAGGCAAGTGGTCAAAAGTTAAAATCTTTGCAGTTAAGAAGAAATCACTCGAAGTGGAAGTAATTGAAACAGGGATTCAAGATCCACTAGATATTTCATTTACGGTTGTTCAAGCCTTGCCAAAAGGCGATCGATTAAAGGAATGCATTGAACTACTTACCGAAGGCGGGGTAGACACAATTATTCCGTGGACAGCTCAACGCTCTATTGGTAAAGCGGAAAAAGGTATCGAAAAACTTCAGGTCACAGCTCGAGAGGCGAGCAAACAATCTCGAAGGCTATTTATTCCACAAGTAACAGATGTTGCAAATACTTCAAAAGTTGTCGAATTAATTGCCAAGCATGATCTTGTCTTGGTATTTCACGAGAGCGCGACAAGTAAAGTTTCAGAAATCGTGACCAGAAAATATTATGAATCCCAAAGCGTCATGATCATCATTGGTCCAGAAGGTGGGATTACCGATGAAGAACTTCTACTCTTTAAGTCCGCAGGAGCCAACGTTGCTCTCATGGGTCGTCCAATATTGAGGAGTGCTCATGCGGGTCTTGCAGCAATGAGCGCTGTTAATGCCCTGATTAAAGTATGGTGAATCCATGGCGTTAGACCCGCAGTGTTTATTCTGCAAGATCATTGAAGGTGAAATTCCCGCCGATATTGTTTTTAGAAATGAAAATGTTGTCGCATTTAATGACATCAATCCGCAAGCACCAACTCATGTTTTAGTTATTCCAACTGTTCACACAGAAAATGCTGCAGGGCTTGCAAAAATTTCTGGCACAATCACGGCGGCGCTATTTACTGCGGCGGCAGAGATTGCCGAAGAACGTGGGATCAGCGGATATCGAACCGTTTTTAATACTGGCATCGAAGCGGGTCAGAGTGTTTTCCACGCTCACATGCATCTATTAGGTGGGCGAGAACTCGCCTGGCCGCCAGGTTAAAAGTAGTATTTCGCCCAATATGCAGCGCACCCTAGTCACGGTACCCCCAGCCATATCAATGGTTGCACTCATTGGTACACACGATGACAACCTTCGAATTGTTGAAGCAGCCTTTCCTTCCGTTGCGATCACTGTCCGCGGCAATGAAATCACTTTGCGTGGACCACATGCAGAGTGCGGACAAGTTGAAAAGCTATTTACCGAACTTCTTGTAGTAAT